>DASQLL010000204.1:0-23628 GCA_035630035.1 Pyrinomonadaceae bacterium
CGTGATCCGGCGACCGCGCGCATCGCGCCGCGCGTCTCGCGCACACAGATCGCGAAGCTGAAAGCGTCGGAGCCGCCGCTGCTCGTCTACGAGCAGAGCGTCTTCGCCGTGCGGACGCCCGACGGCAAGCTCCGGCTCATCAGCCAGTGAGCGCGCGAGCCAAAACTCTTAACTGACCGAGCGACGGGACGGACTATCAAGGCCGTCCCGTTCGTCGTTTGGGCCGCGCTTTTGCTTTTGGCCTGCGCGTTGTCGCGGTATGATTAGCTGCGCGCCGGACGAGCGGCACGCGCCCGCCGGGCGTGTTAGCTCCCGGTCGTTGTCTCGCACGCCTGTCCCTGTCGAAAATGTCTGAAGCGAACCTCAACGAAGATTCAACGCGCGAGGATGCCCCAACGGTCGCGCGTCGCGCGCTCGTCGTCGCAGACGACGAGGCGTGTGGCGGCGCTCTGAGAGAAAGTCTCGCTTCCATCGGTTTCGAGGCCGCTCGCGCGTCCGCCCAAGAGGCCGCGCGTCGCATCGAGGAGTTCGCGCCGCAGGTAGTCCTCTTCGCCTTCGGCGAGCGCGACGGCGAAGGCCGGCTCGTCACGCTCGCTCGAAGGCTCCGCTCCGAGCCTTCGACGTTCGCGCTGCCCCTGGTCTTCCTTTTCCGCGACGACGGGCGGACGCTCCGCTCCGCGGCGCTGCGCGTCGGCGCGGACGACTACTTCGCGGAGGACGCGCCGCGCGAAGAGTTGAGCGCGCGGCTCGACTCGCTCCTCTGGCGCGTCGAGGCCGGGCGTCGCGCCGCGCCGACGGTCGCCGAACAGCGCGACGAGATAGACAACTTTATCTTCCTCCTTGACGCCGTCACGACTGACGCGCGGCAGGGCAGGACAGGCGCGTTGGCCCTCATCGAAGCGCGCCGCAATCCGGCGGGTGCGCGCGCGCCGGGCGAAGAGCACTCTGACGACGTGAATGACGGCCTCGCGCTCAACAACATGCATGACGGGCGCGCGCTCGCCGAAGCGCACGGATTTCTGAAACTCAACCTGCGGCGTGTTGATGCGGTCGCCTTCTACGGCCCGGCGACTCTGCTCGTCTATCTCCCCGGCGCGGACGCGAACGCGGCGCGCTCAACCCTCGACGCTCTGCGCGAAGAGTTTCTGGAGACAAGGCCGGACAGCGACCTCTCCATCGGCATCTCGTCATTCCCCGCGCACGGCGCGGAGGTCGAAGAGCTAGTCGAGCAAGCCGAGGCCGCGCTCGATAAGGCGCGCGTGGAGAACTCGACCGTGCGAGTCTTCGTTTATGATTCGGAAGGCGCGCACCCGACGCCACTTGCGGACATAGAGAGACACTCAACTGCCGAGGCTCCTCGTCGCACGACGACCATCGTGCCGGACGGAACGCTTGCACGTAGCCTTGCGACGGCGGGCACGTCCAGTGACATGAATGCGCGTGTCGCTGCAAAGACGCAGACGGGAGACGGACAGGGCGCGTCAACAAATCATGTGGGCGTCGCGTCTCAGGCGGGCGCGCGTCGCAGGAGCGGCAAGATTAGGCGGTTGATGCTCGTCGTCTCGGATGCCGCGCGCATGGCGCAGGTTAATCTGCTGATGCGCTCAGCGGGCTACGAGGTGCGCGCGGCGTTCGACGGGCAGCACGCGCTGAACCTTCTGCGAATAGACCGCCCAGACCTTCTGGTCGTTGACTACGAGCTGCACGGGATGGACGGCATCGAGATGCTCAAACGGCTCGCCAAACAGTCGAGCGCCAGCACGCCGCCCGCGCTCATGCTCGTCCCCGCGGGGCGCGAAGACTTGCGGCGCGAGGGACGGGAAGCTGGCGCGCGCGGCTTCGTCAACTTGCCCTACGACGCGGTCGAGCTGCTCGACACGCTCGGCGACTTCGCGGAGGGAGATTGACAAACTCCGCCGCGGACGGCGTTACAACCTGAAACTTTTTTTGTGAAGAACGAAATGGACACTTGCTACAACTGCGGCGCGCGACTGACAGCTTCGGCGCGCTTCTGCGCGGCCTGCGGCGCGCACGCCGACTCGGATGAGACGCGCTTCGCAACTGACGTGACGCGGCCCGCCTCCGAAGAGACGCATGTCGCGCCCGCGCGCCCGCGCGCCGTCGAGCCGCTCCCTGTGCGCGCCGCACCGTCCGTACCTGAGCGACGCACGGACGCGGGCGGAGTTGACGAACAGGTTATCTTCACCGTCCGCCCGACGCTGCTCTTCATCAAGCTCGGCTACGCGCTGGCCGCGCTCGCGGGCATCGTGCTTATCGCGCTGCTCGCGTGGCAGCCGTGGGTGAGCATCCCGTTTCTCGTCTCGCTTCCCATCGCGCTCGCGCTTCTGCTCATCCCGGCATTCAAGCACCTGAAGCGCAACATGCTGCGCTACACGCTCACCGACTCAAAGATAGAGATTGACGAAGGACTCATTTCGCGGACGACGCGAAACATCCCCTTACGAAACATTCAGGACGTGACTGTCAGCTCGACCGTCTTCCAGCGTCTCCTGCGCTTCGGAAACATCGTTGTGGACAACGCCGGCGCGGAGGGCGGCACGACCATCCTCAAAAACATACCCGACCCGCGACGCCATGCAGACCTCCTCCTGCGCGAGCTGCGCCGCTGGCATTAACGGGCCGACGGCATTTATCATCTAGCGGACGGAACTAACACAACGGCTCTGTTGTCTAACTCATCCAAACGCTTTACCGTGCGCGACGCCGACGCGGCGCTAGGCGCAGCCGTTCTCGTAGGGAAGGTTTCAACGTGCAAGCATCGAAATTGAAGAAGTTCTTGTTAGCCCTCTCGCTCCTCGCGCTCTTTCCCGTCGGGGCTTCGGCGCAGTCTCAAACGGGCGGCGCGAATCTGCCGTCTGAGGAAGGCGGCGTTCCAGTTCTGGTCATGCACCTGCCTGATTGGGAAAAGAAGGTTAAGGAGGATGCCGTCTACGCCGCGAGCCTGCCCGAACTACAAAAGGCTGTTGGGAACAGGCCCGCGCTCGATGCCTTCAGCTTCGACGAGGGGACGGAGGCCGCGACGGCGAAGTACGAAGGCGGGCGGCTCGTCATCGTCGAGTTCCCTACGCCGCAGCACTCCGTCGATGCGGACGCGAGAATCAACGAGCGCATCGCGCAGTTGCGCGCCGCGGGCCAGCCAGCGCCTTCCGCTTATAAGCGCATCGGCAACTACTCCGTCTTCGTCTTCGACGCGCCCGATGCGGCCTCGGCGGAAAAACTGATCTCCGAAGTTAAGTACGAGAAGGACGTGCGCTGGCTAGGCCGTAATCCGCACGCCGATGAGATTGCGGCAAGGCACTACACCTCGACGATGGGTAACGTCATCCTCACGGCGCTCATCGGCACGGGCCTCGCCATTCTTCTGTGTCTTGGCGTCGGCGGCATCATCGGCGGCATGGTCTTCCTACGCCGCCGCGCGCAACAGAACGAGCAGGAAATTTACTCGGATGCGGGCGGTATGCTGCGTCTCAATATCGAAGACTTGAACGCACCACACGTCCCAACGTCGAGGATGATCGGGCAGGGTAAGGAATAGAAGCTCCGTAAGCCGTCGCCATGAGAAAGAGAAGTAGGTATCATCTGAAAACAAAAAAGCGTCTTGAGCTAAAACTCAAGACGCTTTTTTGTTAATAGAGCGCATCGGACAAATTTGCGGGTTACTGATCTTACTGCGGGGTTCCCCCAAAGCCCCTACAGAAACGGAATCAGTAACCCGCTAATTGATGCTCTTCGACTGCTAGGCTTGCAACAACTCCGTTCCCCCAAAGAGTTGCTGTGTTGCTGGAGTGAGAGAAAGCCTCCCCCAAAGCTTTCACTCACTAGCCGTCTCCGAGCCTGACCCGATAACTCTATTTACCCCTTACATTTTATCTGCTATCTGCTCAGCAACGAGCATGCCAGTAGTCCTTTCCTTACCCGGCAGAGAGTTTCTTCCGAACTATTTTCGCCAGAAAAAGCCGCGAAATTAAATTTCTAAAGCCTTTAAAGGCAGTCTCTTCGCGAGTGATCAAATCAGATATGTTGTATTCGTTCAATACTGTTCGCAGGTGGCTCGCATTATTCTGTTACATGGAAATTTCGTTGTGAACGCAAACGCACTCTCTCAAGCTTGCCTAAGTTTAAAAGACGGTAAGATTTCTCCCACAACGTCGCCTCGATGGTTCTTAATCGGGAAACTCGCGTAGGGCGCGAGGGCTTCGCGCGCGTTCTCATCCAGTACACCGAGCTGTTGCAGGGACTCGATGGCGACGGTCGAGCGTGCGCGCCGGTCTTCGCCGTCCTCTATCTTGAAGGCCAGCCCGAGGCCGCGCGGCCACTTCGCGCAAGGCCGCACGCCCGCCGTGTAAACACCCTCCGCCCCGATCTTCGAGATTGCGCGACCGCGCAGAGCGCGCATGACTTCGGTGTCGAAGCGCTCGACCGTTCCGCCGACCAGCTCCGGGCGCGCGGTCATCGCCGCGACGATTCGCTCGCATGCGCGTCGGGTCGCGTCGTCAAGCTCGTCGGGCGGATTGACCAGCCGCACGTACATCAAGGCCATCGCGCGAACGGGCATGCCGAAGACGGGGACGCCGCAGCCGTCAACGCCGACGGCGAGCGTCTCTACGGGGACGCCGGAGAACTGCGAAACGGCGCGCAAGATAGCTTGCTGGACGGGGCTATCGAGATGGTCGTAAGTTTCTGGGGGCGTGCCGAGGTGCAGTGCGAGGGCGAGCATCCCCGTGTGCTTGCCCGAACAGTTGTTGCGAAGAATGCCCGGCTGCTCGCCGCGCTCGCATAGGCGCTCAACCGTCGCGCGGTCGAAAGGCTCGTGGACACCGCACTTCAGAAAGCTCTCGTCCAGCCCGATTTTTTTGAGCATCCTCGCGACCGTCTCGACGTGAACGTCCTCGCCGCTGTGCGAGCCGCACGCGATTGCAATCTCCGCCTCGTCGAATCGGAAGCGATCTGCCGCGCCGCTCGCGACGAGCGGGACGGCCTGATGCGGCTTGGCCGACGAGCGCAGATACGTGACCGTCTCCGGTTCGCCGAGACTTGCGACTAGGGTTCCTACGCCGTCCACGGCGGCGATGTGCCCACGGTGGCGCGACTCGACGATTCGCCCGCGCCGGACTTCCACAAGCGGCGCGGACTGCGGCACGTTCGGAGTTTCGTCTCCTCTACTCATCGGCGACGGGCAGACCTTTGAAATGGTTTTAAGGCTGAGCCGAATCTTAACCACGACTTGCTCCGGCTGCAACCTGCGGGTAGAAGAAGAGGCCGCCGTCAAAATAAGACGGCGGCCTCTTCTTTTCAGCGTCGAGTTGCTGAAAGTGTTATTCAGTTGTTCATTTGCCTGCGCGCGTACTGACTGTTCGAGGGCGCGCGCGCGTAAGCACGGTGAGTTTAACTGCGCGGCGTCCGAAGCGCATGGCCTCGCTCGTGCTTGGCATCCAGATGTCAATCTTGCGACCGCGCACCGCGCCGCCCGTGTCGGCGACCGTGTACTCGCCGCTGTACGAGCCGGCTTCGAGACGGACGCGCGTCCCGATGGGAAGAACCTTCCGGTCTGCGGCTATCAAGCCACGTGCGACCGTTTTGCCGCTCGCGGTTCGCCCGCGCAAGGAGTAGGCCGTCGCGGTGAAGGTCAATGTTGGGGAAGACGCTTCGGCTTCTTCCGTGGGTTCCGACTTGATGCCCGCGGAGGGCTGCGCGTCCGGTTCGGCTGCGCTCGATTTCTCTTTGCCGTTAGCATCCTCGGCGGGGGTGACGGTCGCTGGGGACACGTCCGCGCCGGGGGTTTTGACTGCTTGTGTGTCGCCTTTTTGCTGAATCTCCTGCGAGGGTGATGCGAGTGTCTCTGCGACTGAAGGTCTTGCGTAAAATAGCAACGAAGCTGAGAGAAGCATGGCGGCTGCCGCACTTCCCCCCCAAAGGGGTTTACTCATTCGGTTCTCCTTCCGAAATTGGGTCTTTCAGCGGCGCGCGAGTGGTTAGTTGCCTCCCATCCTCGACCTCCGGCTCTAGGAGTGAAGTCAAGTCAGCCGGAGTGGGGAACACGTCCTTGATGCGGAGCGCTGAAAGAACACCGGGAAAAAAATAATGACAAGCGAGCCTAACCCGCTTGTCACGCAAAGGAGACTACCACGAGGCTTTAACGCGTGTCTAGGCGCGAAGGAAAGTCAGAAGTCAGAACGCTGAACGCTGAACTGAATACAAGATGTCTTCGGTTCATCGTTCAGCGTTCTGACTTCTGACTTTCCCTCAGCCACTCGCCTCGATACACGACCTCCGCCGTGCCTGTGAGGAGGACTTCGCCGTCGTCGCGCCAGAGGACTTCGAGCAGGCCGCCGGGCATCTCGACGCGGACGTGGCGGTCTGTGTGCCCGCCGATCATCGAGGCGACGGCGGCGGCGGACGCGCCCGTGCCGGACGAGAGCGTCTCGCCCGCCCCACGCTCCCAGACGCGCGCCTCGACGCTGCCGCGATCCAGCACGCGTATGAACTCGACGTTCGTGCGTTCGGGGAACGCCGCGTGCGACTCGATTATGCGTCCGAGCCGACGCCAGTCGGTCTCGTCGAGGTCGTCCACGAAGACGCAGCAGTTCGGATTGCACATCTGTAAGGCCGTGACCGGCACGGTCTCGCCGTCCGTCAGGGCGAGCGCGTAGTCGCGCACCTCCGCGAGCGGCTCGTGTGTGAGCATCGGTATCGAGCCGCTGTCGAAGCGGGGCTGTCCGATCTCGGCCTCGAAGCGGAAAGCTCCTTCACTGATGCGCTCGCGCAGACGGAAACGCTTCACGCCCGCGCGCGTCCGAAAGCTCAGCTCCTCTTTCGACCAGAGGCCGCTCAGGTGCAGGTAAGCGGCGGCGCAGCGCGAGCCGTTGCCGGACATCGCCGCCTCGCTTCCGTCCGGGTTGAAGATGCGTAAGACGAAATCGGCGTAGCCGCCCCCGGTCAGACGCTCGACGACGGCGACGCCGTCCGCGCCCGCGCCGAAGTGGCGGTCGCAGACGCCGCGCACGAAATCGCCCAGAGGGCCGGGCGCGTCGTAATGGCCGAAGCCGCTCCGCCAGCCGACGGCGGCAAGCTCCGCCGCCTCGAAGACGAGGTAGTCGTTGCCGTAGCCGTGAAATTTCGTGAAGCGCATGTCGGTACGTGTGAAGCTCCCAGCCTTCGGGCTAGGGCTGGAAGCTCCGTCGCTCCTTCTCCTCCTCCTGCTCGCGCCCCGCTTCGCGTGTAAAGCACGCCGCACACGGCGCGAAGTTCCGACGCTTTAACGCGCCGCGCTCTACGAGCGACCTGCGAATGAGGCGAGCAGAACGGCGACGGCGTCCGTAAAGCCCGCGCGCGGGTCTGCATCGCGCGGCGGGTTGTTGATCATCAACGAGAAGACCAGACGCTCGCCCGCGGCACTGAGGACGTAGCCGGAGAGCGACGTGGCCGTGCCGAGCGTGCCGGTCTTCGCGCGCACGTTCGCCTGCGCCGCGGTGTTCTTCATGCGCGTGCGGAGCGTGCCGTCAACGCCCGCGACGGGCAGCGACTCGCGGAAGGCGACGCTGTACGGGTGCCGGTTCATGTAAATAAGGAGTTGCACGGTCGCCTCCGACGTGACGAGGTTCGCGCGCGAAAGTCCCGACCCGTCGAGCATGGAGACTTTGCCGGGATCAATTCCGGCCTTCGCCAGAAACTTCTTGACGGCCTCGATGCCTGCATCCTCGCTCGACTTCTTAGGGTCTACGCCCGCGGCTTTGCCGAGCGCGCGCAGGATAAGCTCGGTGTAGAGATTCTGGCTCGGCTTCATCGTCTGCGCCGCGATGAGCGAGAGCGGGGGCGAGCGCCGCATGGCTATCTCTACGAGCGAAGAGATCGGGAGCGGTTGATTCGCGTCGGCTCTGGCCTGCGCGTCAATCGTTCGCGTCTGCCCCGTGAAGACGACGCCACGGCGTTCGAGCGCGGAGCGCAGCATCGTCGCGAACATGAGCGCGGGGCGCGAGACGGCGAGGCTCGCCGAAAGTCCTCGGTCGTCGAGAGCCATCGTGCCGCGAATCTCGATTGCGCTCGCGCCGAGCGGGCGATGCACGGAAAGCTCGCGCGTCGCGCCGCGCGCCGATGTGGTCGTGCGGTCAACGACGGTCAGAACGGAAGTCGCGGGGCCGATGGTGATGACGCACGGGTCGCCGACGCGCGCGCCGGGCTTGACGGAGAGGTCAACCGAGTTGTCGTTGACGGTGAGCGCGCTTACCTGCGCGCCGTACCACCACTGCAAATCGTCCCACTCCCAACCCGTGGGAAGCGAGTTGCCCTGAAAGTAACTCTCGTCGCCGACGAGATCGCCCTCGACGCGCATGACGCCCGCATCCGTGATGGACGTTGCAAGCTCGTTGATTGCGCGGTAGTAGTCCTTGTCGCCTTCAGGGTTGAAGCGTATTGCGTAAGAGGGGTCGCCGCGACCGTAGACGACGAGGTCGCCGCGCACAGTCCCCGAAGCGTCGGGCCGCGCGGGCGCGTAGACCGAAGTGATGAAGCGATAGTCGGGCGTCAAACGGTCGAGCGCGGCGGCGACCGTGTAGAGCTTCATGTTCGAGGCGGGCTGCATCCACTCCTGCGCGTCCTGCTCGAACAAAACGCGCCCCGTGTCGAGCGAAGCGACCTTGACCGACATACGCGACGGCGCGAACTCCGGCTTCGACAGAATCTGCGTGATGCGTGCGCGCAACTCTTCGAGCGTACGCGGCGGCGCGGGCTGCGGCGTCGGAGTTGGCTGTGGCGTCGGGGTCTGCGTCGCGGCTGGCGTCGGCGCGGGCGCGGGGAGCGCGGGCGTCGGTCGCGGAGTCGCCTGCGTGCGCGCGGGAGTCGGCGTCGGCTTCGCAGACTGCTGCGCGGCGTCGCTGCGGCGCTCGCGCGTTTGAGCTTGCGCGGACGCGGGCATTGCGCCGAGCGTCAGTGCGAAGAGAAGAATTGATGCGGCGAATTGCGAATGCGGTCTTGTTCTCGTCGGCATAATTGATAAGAAAACGATGAAGTATGAACGCTGAACGATGAACTGAATACAACTAACTTTCAGTTCATCGTTCAGCGTTCTGACTTCTGACTTTCCTTCATCCTGTCCATCCATGTTAATTGTTCTGTCCTGACTCTGAAACCCACTGCTACCGCTCGCGGTATTGTACCGGCCCGCGCCGTCAATGCTCGATGACGACCGTCGCGCCCGAAGGCACTGCGTCGAACAGCTCTTTGATGTTCTCGTTCTCAAGCGCGACGCACCCGGCAGTCCAGTCGCTCGCAGTCCCGCCGCCGTGTATGAAAATCTCGCCGCCGAGCGGCGTGTACCACGGCGGCTTCTCCTTCCTCGCAATCGCGCGCGCGATCTGGTCGCGCTGCTTGCGCGTGATGATCCCGTCGCGCAGTCCGCGCTCGGCGTCTTCCGTGTCCGGGTAGCTGAGGCCGAGCGAGAGATAGAATTTGCTCTGCGCGTTCTTCATGCAGACGTAGAACGTGCCTTCGGGCGTGCGCCCGTCGCCCTGCTTCTCCTTGTCGCCCACAGGCTCGAAGCCGAGCACGACGGGGTAGACGCGCACGATCTGGCCGCCCGCGTAGAGCGTCAGACGCCGCGCGGTCTTTCGGACGACGATCTTCGGTTCCGCGAGCGGGAGCTTGAGCGGGCGAGCGTTGAGCGCGACCTCTTCGGGACTAAGCGGCCCGCCCGCGACAGCCGGCGACTGCGCGGCGTTAGGCACGGGCATGAGCGCCGATGCGTGCGGCAACTCCACACCGCGCACGCCGCACGAGCCGAGGAGCGCACAGACGGGCATTGAGACGAGCAGAAGCAACTTTTTCATACAGGATTTGACGCACAAGCTCTGCGCCACGGTTGGACGGACAAACGGGCGTGCCGAAGATTTCATCGGCGCGCGTCAGACTTACGGGTCGCGTCAGACTGGAACGAGGCGAGCAGTTCGTCCACTGTGGCGGTGGCCGTACCGAGCTTGCCGACGACGATGCCGGCGGCGTGGTTCGCAAGCATCGCGGCCTCGACAAGACTCGCGCTCGCGGCGAGCGATGCGGCGAGCGTCGCGATGACGGTGTCGCCCGCGCCCGTCACGTCGTAGACCTCGCGCGCCGCCGTCGGCACGAAGACAGGCTCGCCCGCCTCTTCGAGCAGCATCATGCCGCGCTCGCCGCGCGTGATGAGGACGGAGCGGCAGCCCAAGTTTTCGAGTATCGCGCGCGCGGCGCGAGCCATTCCGGCGTCGTCGTCGTCCTCAGTGTTTGTAAGGCGCATCGCCTCTTGGTGGTTCGGCGTGACGAGCGTCGCCGGGCGGTACGAGTTGAAGTTGCGAATCTTCGGATCAACCAGAACGGGCACGCCCGCGACCTCCGCCGCCGAAAGTATCTCGCCGAGCGCGCCGGGTGTGACCGCGCCCTTGTCGTAGTCCGAGACGACGAGCGCGTCCGCCCCGCGCAGAAGTTTCCGCAAAGTCTCGACGACGCGCTCTTCGACGAGGCCGTCCACGGGCGTGCGGCGTTCGCGGTCTGCGCGCACGACGGGCTGGCTGTGCGCGATGATGCGCGTCTTGAGCGTCGTCGGACGGCTCACGTCAACGATCAGGCTTTCGTCCACGCTGAGCGCGCCAACGTCGCGAAGCTCCGCGCGCACGCGCTCGCCCGCGCGGTCGCTGCCTACGACGCCGACGACCGACGCTCGCGCGCCGAGCGCACGCAGGTTCGCAAGCACGTTGGCCGCGCCGCCCAAGTGAGCCGACTCGCGCCGCACCTCGACGACCGGCACGGGCGCTTCCGGCGAGATGCGCGTCACGTCGCCCCACACGAACTCGTCGAGCATCACGTCGCCCCACACGACGACGTTCTTGCTGCTCATCGCGGCGACGATCTCGGACGCACGTTCTGGTGTTATCTCTCTCATCGGTTCTCGTAAACGAGAGGAGATTCTAAACGACGTTGATGCTTCTTAACTATCGCCACTCGCCCTGCAACGTGAAGGCCGCCCAGAAGTAGGGCGACTGGAAACGCTTCTCCCTGAGGAGCGAGACCTGCGCCGCCTGTAAAGCCTGAGCAGGGCGCAGGCGCTGCCTCAGCATCCCACGGTAGAAGCGCGTCATCAATTCAGCCGTCGCCGCGTCGTTGACGTTCCAAAGGCTGACCACTACGCGCGGCGCTCCGGCGTACATGAATCCGCGCGTCAGGCCGACCAGCCCCTCGCCCCTGATCTCCTTCCCCAGTCCCGTCTGACACGCGCTCAAGGTCACAACGTCCGCCGAAAGCTTCAGGTTGAAGACTTCGTGCGCGCGCAGGAAACCGTCCTGCGCCGCGCCCCGCTCGTCGAACATCGAAAGGACGATGCCGGAGAGTTCCGGGTGCTCGCTGTTGAGGAAGCCGTGCGTTGCGAAATGCACGTAGCTGTACTGGCCGAGGTCGGGACTCGTAGCCGTCGCGCGGCTCGCCGCAAAGTCGAGCGCTTCTTTACGCCGGGCCGGCGGTACGAGTCTGGCAATCGCACCGGCTTCGCGCCGCGTCCCCGGCAGCCGCGGGAGACCCAAGTCGGCGTCCGCGACCCCCGACTGTTTTGCGGACGTGGTGACGGCTAGGGCGAGGCCGCGCGATTCGTCCGCGCGCGCACCTGCCGCAGCGTCGCGCGACTCTGTCTTGCCGGCTCGTGCTTTGAGCCGCTCGTCGCTTCTTTCAAAGACCGGATCGGCCAGCACCGCCAGCGTCTTCGTCGCCGTCGCGCGCCCGCCCGCCTCACGCCGCAGCACGGCGAGCGTAGAAGCCGACGGCAGGTTCACAATCTCGTGCTCGACGACGAGTGGTGTGTCCGCCCCCGTGCCCGCGCCGCCTGTCGGAACCGGCAGGGCCGCGAAAGGGATGTATTGCAGCGCGCCGTCGCCGACGATGAGCAGACGCTTTTTGCCTAGCAGTGGCGCGACCGGCCCGAGCAGCATCCGGCTCAAACGCGAAGCCGACTGCGTGAGCTGCGCGCCGGCCTGTCGCCGCGACCCTCCGCCCAGCTCACGCTTTTTCGGCGCGGCGCTCGCCGCCTGCGGAGGCGGCGTCGTGAGCAATTCGTAAAGCTCCTGCGCGGCTGCTTTGATTTCAGCGCGCTTCGGCAGTTCATAACTCGTGATAGAGGTCGGCGTCACCGCCCACAGGTAGCTGCGCTCTTCGCCCAGAGAGTATTCGAGCAGCAGCGTGTCGCGGTCGAGAACCTGCGTTTGAATCTCCCGCAAGCTCAAAGGGCGCGGCTGCGTCAACGCCGCATAACGCGGACTCTTCTGTCTGATCTCCGCCTCGACCTGCTGAAACTCGGTCGTCAACCTTTCGATCTCTTTTGCGACGGCAGCGGCTTCCTGCTCCGTATGCTTGCCGCTGAGCAGATTCATCTGCTGCTGCGCTTTGTTATTGAGTTGCTGCCGAGAAATGCGCTCGCGCTCAAGCAACGCCGGGTCAGCGCCCTGCCGGATGTCGGCGTTGGCTTCGGCGAGAGTTTCGAGCAATGAGCGCGCCCGCCCGCGCTCGCTCGCTTGCAGCGCCCGGCCATCGTAGCCTGTTGACGGCTTCCGCTTGTGCAATTGCATCAGCAGGTCAATGTAGAACTCGTAGTAGTTCTGAACAGTGGCGAAGTAAGAAGAACGCAATTCCTGACTGCCGATTTTGGTGCGGAGAGATTCAACGATGGGGAACGTGGCTTCGATATGGGTAAGTGACTCAGCGAGGTTGCCGCTCCCGCGTTTGAGTTCTGCAAGATAATAGAGCGCCGCGGCCTCACCGCTGCGGTCGCCAACTGCCCGAATGAGCGACAGAGATTGCGTGTAGTGGTCGAGGGCCTTCTGGTGCTCGCCCAAATCACGGTAGACCTTGCCAATGCCGATGAGCGTCCGCGCCGCGCCGCGCCGGTCGCCGGCGGCGTGACTGAGCGGTAAGGCTTGCAAATAGTGGTCAAGGGCCTTCTGCTTCTCGTTTAATGAATCGTAGGCCACGCCGATGTTGTTGAGTGTGGTGGCTTCACCGCGCCGGTCGCCGACAGCACGTCTCAGCGCCAAGGCTTGTGCGAATGAGTCAAGGGCCTTCTGCTTCTCGTTTAATGAATCGTAGGCCGCGCCGATGTTGTTGAGCGTGGCGGCTTCACCACGGCGGTCGCCAAGCGCGCGATTGATCGCCAAGTCTTGCGCGTAGTAGTCGAGGGCCTTCCTCGTCTCACCGACCGAGTCGTAGACCGAGCCGATGTTGTTGAGCATCGTGGCTTCACTGCTACGGTCACCGAGCGCGCGAAAGAACGGCAGGGCTTGCACATAATGATCGAGCGCCTTCTGCTTCTCGCCTAATAAATTGTAGACCGAGCCGATGTTGGCGAGTGTAATCGCCTCCCCGCGAACATCGCCGGCTGCATGAGAGAGCGGCAGGGACTGTGCGTAGTAATCAAGCGCCTTCTGCTTCTCGCCTAATGAGTCGTAGACGGCACCGATGTCGTTGAGCACCACCGCCTCTCCGCGGCCATCACCAGCCGCGCGTGTAAGCACTAGTGCTTGGGCGTGGTAGTCAAGCGCCTTCTGCTTCTCGCCTAATGAATCGTAGATCGAGCCGATGCGACCGAGCGCCGCCGCTTCACCGGGGCGGTCGCCGGCTGCACGAAAGAGCGGCAGGGCTTGTGAGTAGTAATCGAGCGCCTTCTGATTATCGCTTAATGAATCGTAGATCATACCGATGCTGCCGAGTGTTACCGCTTCACGGCCACGGTCGCCGAGCGCGCGAAAGAGCGGCAGAGACTCTTCGTACTTCTTCATTGCACTTTGCAGGGATTCGGCTGTCCCTTGCCCAACCAGTAGCTCCGCCTGCATAAGGGCTTGTTCAGCAGCAAAACGGTTTTTGTCTTGCTCAGTCGCCGTTCGCAGCTCTGCGATCTTCACTTCATAGCGTCCGGCTTCAGCCTTCGCTTCGAGCGAGCGGACTTCCAGTCGGTAGTTTCCCGCCGCTTCCGTCACCACTGAGATCGCCTCCGGCCCCTGCGTACCGTTCGGGCTGTCTATCTCCGCGACCTTCTTGCCGTCCGGCGCGAACAGTGCGACGACGACATCTATACCCTTCTGCTCGACGACGACGTGAAGGAACTGATTCGCCGCGAGCGTGATGCGGTACGAGTGCGTCGCGTCTCCGGCGAGTTCACGCTCGATAGGCTTGCCGGGTTCGAGTAACGGCGTGTCTTTGTCGTTTTGCGCGGCGGGTGCGGCGGGCAACAAAGCGAGTAGGGCGAGCAGTGCGAAGCCGCGGCGGAAGAGGGTAAGGAAATTGTCCGAAGAGGCAGTGTGAGCGTTCAGGGTCAGCATGAGATACCTCCGTCTGGGGTCAAGGGTGGATGGGGTGCAGCTCCGTCGGCTTGGAGCCGTAGCTCGCGCGGGCAATTGCAGAGGATAAGTGATGCGGAGGGATAATAAACAGCTTGCCGCTTTACGACAAGCCTTCTTTCAGCACGCGCTCAACCGCTTCCATCACGCGCTCGACCGAGACGCGGCGGATGCATTCGGGCGCGTCGAACTCGGCGCAAGTATAGCCGGGGCACGGCGCGCATGGCATCTCTTCGCGGACGACCTCCGCGCGAGCCTCTGCCCACGGTCGCCAGTGCGCGACGTTCGACGAGCCGAAGACGACGACCTGCGGCACACCGACGGCGGCGGCGATGTGCGCCACGCCGCTGTCGTTGCCGACGAAGAGCGATGCGCGCGCGGCGAGCGCGGTGATTTCGGGAAGCCGCAAATCCGTGAACGAGACGAGCGGCGCGCGCGCGCGCGAGCTAACGTCCGCGACGACCTTCGCCTCGCTCGGCGAGGCGACGGCGACCGCGGCGAGTCCGCGAGCGGCGAGGAATTCCACGACGCGCGCGAAGTTCTCCGCCGCCCAAGTCTTCGTGTCGAAGGCCGCCGCCGGGTGGACGAGGACGAAAGCGACGCCTTCACGAATGCCCGCTTCGCGGAGTCTGCGCGCGACGCTCGCCGCAGCTTCCGTCGTGACGGCGAGGCGCGTCGCCGGTCTGTCCGTGACGGGCACGCCCGTCCAACCGAGAAGCGCGAGCTGCTGCTCGACCGAGTGCGTCTTCCCGCGCCCCCAAAGCTCTGACGAAGGCGGCGCGGCGTGGTTGTGCAAGCTCGCGTATGCGTAGTCGGCGAAGCCTACGCGGTGGCGCGCGCCCGTGGCCCGCGTGAGCAGAGCGGCGGTGCTGCCGCCGTGGAGGTTGTAAACAACGTCGTAATTTTCGGCGCGCAGACGACGCGCGACGAGAAGGCGCGACGCGGTGCTTTTGCGCTCGACCGTGACGACGCGGTCAACTTCCTGCGAGCCTTCGAGGAGCGGCGCGACCCAGTCTTCGAGCAGGATGTCTATGCGCGCGTCTGGCAGAAAACGCCGGAGCGCGTGGAGCGAGGGCGTTGCGAGAACCGTGTCGCCGATTGAGCGCAGGCGCACGACGAGAACGCGGCGCACCGTCGCCCAGTCCCAGCGCGCGGGCGCGAGCGGGCGCGGCTCGCCTTCGTCGCGGACGCTCGACGCGCTCGTCGTCACTTGTTGCGCGGCAACGGACGCGTGCGGCTCAGCCTGTCTTTTGAGGCTCTTCATCCTCGACCGTTGCCTCTTCGACGATCATGGCGGGGATGTCGTTGCGTATCGGATAGACGCGGCGGCATTCGAGGCACTTGATGCCGCTCGCGTCCTCCTTCAGCACGACCTTGCCGTGGCAGGCCGGGCAGACGACCTTGAACGTCTCGATGAACTCCGACGTGATTGCCAACTCTTCAGACTCCTCTCAAACACTTTCTCGCCGCGTGACAGAACGTGCGTCAAGCTTAACAAGAAAAGGCCGCGAACCGTGAATCGTGAATCGTGAATCGTAAATCGTAAATCGTGAATCGTGAATAGAAAAACCCGCTCCTTCTATTCACGATTTACGATTTACGATTCACGATTTACGATTCACGTCTTTTAATCGTCATCGGCACGCCGCCTTTGCCGGGCCTGAGCGTGATGCGCGGCTGTATCTCGACGGTGTGGCCGGGCGCGGGGCGCAATGTCCAGCGGCGCGCGAGCGTTGCGAGCATGAGCGTCGCCTCCATCCAAGCGAAGCCCTCGCCGATGCAGCGTCGCACGCCGCCGCCGAACGGAAAGTAACAGAACTGCGGGCGCGCGTCTTTCGCCTCCTGTGTGAAGCGTTCGGGGTCAAACGTTTCGGGGTCTGGGAAGAAGCGCGCGTCGCGGTGCAAGAGGAACTGGCTGACGAGGACGAGCGAGCCACGTGGTATGCGGAAGCCCGCGACTTCGTGATCCTCGATTGACAGGCGACCGATTGCCCACGCGGGCGGGTAGAGCCGCATCGCCTCGGCGACGACCATCTCCGTATACCTTAGCGCGGGCACGTCCTCCGCGGTCGGCAATCTTCCGCCTTCCAGCACGCGGTCAAGCTCCGCGTGCAACGCGCGTTCGGCTTCGGGGTTCTGCGCGAGCAAGTGCCACGTCCAAGAGAGCAGGTTGGCGGTCGTCTCGTGACCTGCGAGGAAGAGCGTCATCACCTCGTCGCGCAACTGCTCGTTCGTCATCCCCGTTCGGTCGCCCTCTTCGTCAACGGCGAACAGGAGCATCGAGAGCAGGTCGCCTCGATCCGCGCCGCTTCGCCTTCGCTCCTCGATGATGCGATAGATGACCGCGTCGAGCCGCGCGCGTGCGCGCTCGAAGCGGCGGCGAGGCGGGAGCGGCAGCTTTTCCAGAAGCTCCGAGAACGGAAGCATGAGGTAGCCGAAAAGCCCCATCACTTCCGTGAGCGACGCGCCCACTTCGTCTGCGTCGGATTCAACGTCGGCGTCAAAGAGCGTCTTGCCGACGACGGCGAGCGTCAGCCGCATCATCTCTTCCGAAACGTCGAGCGTCTCTCCGTCGCGCCAACTTTCGGAAGTCTTCGCGGCGAACTCCGACATCACGCGACCGTAGGAGTTTACGCGCTGGCGATGGAATGCGGGCTGCGCGAGCCTTCGCTGGCGGCGGTGGAAATCGCCCTCGCTCGTCAGCAGCCCCTCGCCCAAGAGTCGCTTCGCGCGTTGCAGCGCGCGGCCCTTGATGAAGCGCTCGTGGTGCGTGACGAGTATGTCGCGGACGTAGTCGGGGTGATTCAGGAGGAAGACGCGCTGCGGCCCGGCCCTGAAGCGCACAACGTCGCCGTACTCGCGTGCCATGCGCGCGAGGAACTTGAGCGGGTCGCGGCTGAAAGAGTAGACGTTGCGCCCCGGCCAGAACGCCTTCGGGCCGGGGGCTTCGAGCGCGGCTACCATTGTTTTTCGACTCCCATTAAATTTTTGATTTAGCGGCGCGTTTAAGGCTTCGTTTCCGACTCTGTTATTATAAACGCCTCCGGGCCAAAGCGCGCCGCTGCGCTTTTCATCCTCCGCCCGGCGACAGGAGTCAAGGGTTGTCCTTAGAATTTGCAATCGAGTTCCCTTGCGAGCTGCGCGCTCGCTACGACGAGGAGCATCTGCGCGCGTGGGGCCGTCTGGGTAGCCTTCACACGCGTCTGACGACGGGCGAGCACGTCGCGCCTTCCGAGGAGAAGGTGCGCTTCGTCGAGCGCGCCGCCGACGAGATCGAGCGCATGAAGGCTGAGACGGTCGTCTGCGCCAAATGCCCCGCGCACCTGCCGCACGAGGCCGCGGGCGAGGGCGAGCCTGTCGGCTGTCTGGGCCGCGTCACTTACCCTATAGAGGCGCAGTTCGAGAAGTTCCTCGCCGACCGCGTGCAACTCACGCTCGACACGGTTGACGAGCAGGACTGGCCGCGACTTCTGCGCGTGCTTTTAGACACCGACTCGCCCTTCGACGGCGAGGGCACGAAGTCTCTGCGCGCCGTGACCACCACAAACAAGCTGCGCTTCTTCGAGCTTCGCCTTCCCATCAAGCTCGCGCGGCGCGGCGCGCACCTGACGACCGACAACCTCTTCGACGCGCTCGCGGGCTTTACATCCGAGGACGCCGAGCGCACGACCTACACGCGCGAGCTGCCGCTCTCGGCGACCGCCGACTACTACGACTTCCTAGACCTCATCCTCCGCAACGACCTCTCCGAAGCAGAGCGCGAGCGCGTCCGCCGACGCAGCCGCAACTACCAACAGTTCCTACGCCTGCTCGCCGCCCTCGAAGTCGCCGAATCGCTCCGCACGCGCGTTCTAATGGACTGAAAAAGAAACGCAGAAGTATGAACGCTGAACGATGAACTGAAAGCCGTCTTGTCTTTCAGTTCATCGTTCAGCGTTCATACTTCTGCGTTTCCGCTCTTCTCCTCGTCCGACTGCCGCAGTGTGTCGAGGATGAGGTTTGTGTTGCTGCGCGACTGAATCGTGACGGGGAACTCCGCGTCGCTCTTCTCGAAATCGAACGCGCCGGATGTGGCCTCGACGACGAGACGGAAGGCGTCTGTGCCCGTGAGCGCGCCGCACTCCGCGCCGACTATCTGCCCCTCGTTGAACAGAACGCGCCCTTCGCGCCCCGGACTCTCGATTGAGAGCGTGCCCGTGAGACGCGAGTTCTCGATCACCTGCACGGCGTCGAAGATGCTGATGGTCGAAAGGTCGCCCGCGAAGACGGCGGAGCGTCGAACCAGTGCGGGCGGGGGCGTCGTCGCGTGTTGATGTAGATCGGGGCGGCGTGCGCGGCGTATGGCTTCGAGGCCGGGCGCGATGTTGATGCGCGGGTCTATGTGCTTGGCTTCGAGCAGACGCTCGTGCGCGGCCTCGAAGTTCTCGCGCGAGATGTAGAGGTTTACGAGCAGAAGGCACTGGCGCGCTGCCTCGTCCTCGCGCTCGTGCGAGATGGCGACCTCGCGCAGCTTCTCGCGCAGGACTATCGAGCGCGGGTAGTGCGCGACGGCCTCCTGAAGGCGCTCGATGGCGCGCTGCGGCGCTTTGTACTTGACGAAAAGGTCTGCGTCCAAAATCGCCGCCTCGACGCTCTCGTCCAAGCTCTTCTTCGGCTTTTCACGGTCGCTCATTCGTCTCGCCAGTCACTGCTGAATCGGACTGAAGTTTATCACAGTCGCGTTGCGACGATTCGACGCAACGCGAATACGATATCGTGCGCGCTTCGTATTACGCATCGGCGAGACGCAACACGGTTGTGCGCGCAGACGTACACTCGTCGCTCCGAAACTTCAACCTGAGTCTCAACTGTATACTTCTAAATTCTCTTTTTTCGTTTTACGACGGGCGCAAAATGACCGCTCGCGTACGTCGCGGCCCAAGCATGCGACGCGCGTTGCACGCGGGAAACATGGCACGGCAAATGCTTTTTCAAGTCGCGTCAGCGGTTCCCCCTTTCAGTGTCCGGCGCACAATTCGAGTCAGCAGTCGCAGTTCGTGCGACCGAAACAGAACGAACGAGGCCGGGCGCGTTGTAGTTTGAAACCAACGAGGACTTTGCCGATGCAAGAAGAGTTGTCGCTTGAGATCGTGACGCCGACTATCCGGCTCGTGAACGCGAGCTGGGCGGGTCATCTACAGCGCGCCTGCGCGTTTCTGAAGGCCGCGGGCGAGCGTCACAGAACGGACGGCACACGCGCTCTAGTCGCACGCCTCAGGCGCACGCGACCGTCCACGTACCAGCACTGCGTCCGTGCCGCGCGACACTCGCGCCGCATCGGGCGCGCGCTCGGCTTCGACGACGCGCGGCTCAAGCAGGTCGCTTCGACGGCCATGATGCACGACATCGGCAAAATTTTCGTGCCCGAATACATCCTCAGCCGCCCGCGTAAGCCCACGCGCTTCGAGCGCTTCGTGCTGAACCTTCATCCGAGCTTCGGCGCGCTCCTCGCCTCGTACTTCAACCTCTCGGCGGAGATGCGTATACGCACGCAGCATCACCACGAGCGTTGGGACGGTCGCGGCTATCCGCACAGGCTCGGCGGTGAGGACATCCCTCTGATGGCGCGCATCGTGCAGGTGGCCGACTCGTTCGACGCGATGATGGACAAGCGCGGCTACAACTCGCCGCGCACGCTCGAAGACGCGGCTGCCGAGCTGCGCCGCGAGTCGGGCAAGCAGTTCGACCCGCTCGTCATAGAAGCTTTCCTCGACACTTTCCCGGAAGGCAGGTGACTCCATGAACAAGCGCATGCGGCGTCGCATCGAACGCTCACGCGCACGCTGCCAGAAGGCGGCGAATAGCTACAAACGCGACAAGCCACAGCCACAGGAATCGAAGTCACAATGTGACAAACGAGACGTAGCACATAACGTGGCGATGCGGTAACGCATGCCGGAGGGTAGGCCGGTTGAGTGTAAAGCTAAGAAGATTCACCGCAGAGGCGCAGAGGGCGCGGAGGGGGCGCAGAGAGTTATCTACTCCCGGAAGTTGAGAACTTTTCGGCGGATACCTTGTTTGAGCACTTCGATGTTGAAGTTTATCAGCAGTCCGATCTGCCAGCCGCCGAGTCGCAGGTAAGTTAAGAGCTGCGATTCGTGAATTGGAGCAAGAGCTTCGACAGATTTTACTTCCACAACCACCGCGTTAGCGACAAGCACATCAAGACGATATCCGCACTCCAAACGAACGCCCTTATATTCCAACGGCAACGGACGCTCCCGCTCGAACGGAATTCCTCGCACAGAAAGTTCACGGCATAGGCACTCCTGATACGCCGACTCCAACAACCCGGCCCAAGTGACCGATGCACGTCCATCGCCGCGCCTATTATCGCCTGCGTTATTTGATTCGGATGCACATACATACTCAACGTCTCTGCGCCCCCTCCGCGTCCTCTGCGCCTCTGCGGTGAGTTAAACTTACACAACGCTCAAGTAACCTTTCCCAAGCTGTTTCCCAGAACACACTTGCTTCGCTTTCTGCCCTTCTTCAAAAATCGAGACGCACGCCGACGCGCAACGTGCGCGGCCTGAGCGTGCGCGTGGGCACGAGGAAGGTGTCGGCGAAGGCTTGGCGCTGCTCGTCGGTCGCGCCTGCGCGGAGCGCGTTGAAGTTTATGAACTCAGCGCCGAAGGTGAAGACCGTTTTGTTCAGCACGTTGCCGATCTCGATGACGGGGCGCAGGCGCGCGCGCTCGGTCAGGCGGAACTCGCGCGTGACGTTGAGGTCGAGCGTGAAAAGGGCTGGCCCGCGTCCGGCGTTGCGCGGCAGGTCGCCGGTCTGTCCGATGAGCGGAAGCCTTAGGGCCTCGGCGAGGCGCGGGTCGAGCGCGTCGCCGGGACGCCGCCATTGGAGCAGCCCACGGTCGCCGACGAAAGAGGGGCGGTCGTTGCTCACATCGTCGAGGTTTCGGTCAACGCCGCCGATTGAGATGTTGAAGGGCGCGCCCGAAGCGAGTCGAAGGACGGACGCAAAGCGCAGGCCGCCGAGGACGCGTGGCGTGTCGAGCGTGCCGGAGAACACGAAGCGGTGCCGCCGGTCAAGCAGGCTTCGCGCGCGCTCCGAGCGGAAGTCGCCGACGCGCAGCGCGCTCGAAGTGTTCACCACGCCGTCGTCAACGAGGCGCGAGAGCGTGTAACCCGCGCGCAGCGATCCGCCGAAGCCGCCGCGTCTTTGCGCGAAGCGGCGGCGCGTCTCGATTGTCAGGCCGTGATAAAAGCTGTTGCCGATTGAGGCGAGCTGTTCGACCTGCACGCGCGAAGGGTCTGGCCTGAGCGGCTGTAGCGCGGCGAGCGCGGCGTCGAGCGTGGTCGTCGAGCCTACGCTGCCGAGGTTGAAGACCGAGACGGGAACGCCGAACTCGAAGACGCGACCGATTGTCTCCGGGCCGGACGCGGCGGGCGGCGCGACGGTGAAGCGCACAAGCTCGCCCGCCGTGCTTGCGTCGTAGACGGGGCGCACGCCCGCGGAGTTGCGAAAGTTTGCGAAGTCGCGTGAGAGAAGATACTCGGTGAAGTCCTTGAAGCCTGCGGGCAGGCGCGGCGCGTTTGCGTTGAACTCTCGCCAGAGGTGTATGCCGCGATTGTATGTGTAGTTCGCTTCGACGACGAAGCCGCGCCCCAACTCGCGCTCGAAGCCGGCGTTGAACTGGTAGCTTTCTGGAATGCGTAAGTCGGGGTCGAGCTGGCGCGAAAAGTTCGTCTGCCGCACGCCGAGGTCGCGCACTAGCGGCGAGTCTGCCGTGAGCGTTTCGGGGAAACGCAAATTCGCGGCGATGAAGGCGCGGCGCTCCGACGGTGGCAGAACGTTCGTGTCAAACTCGATCACGTTCTGGCCGAGCGTGAAGTCATCAACTGTTCTCAGAAGAACTCGGTTGTAAAAAATCCCCGCGCCCGCGCGAAGAACGGTCTTGCCCGTGCCCGCAGGGTCGTATGCGAGCGCGAGACGGGGCGCGAAGTTGTTGCGGTCGCGTATGACGCTCTCGCTTTCGTATCGCAGGCCCGCCGACAGCGTGAGGTTCGGCAGCACGCGCCACTCGTCCTGAAGGAATAAGCCCGCGTAAAAATTGTTCTGCACTGACTCGGTGTTGAAACGCTGACGGAATCTCGAAGGCGTGCCCGCAAGAAAGTCGCCCGCGCTCGTGAAGCTGTACGTGCCTGTGGCGTCCGTGAGGTCAATGAAAGTCGAGCGGACGCGCTGGAAGTCGCCTCCGAGTTTGAGCGTGTGCGCGCCGCGCACGACCGTGAGCGTCTCTTGAATTTGGAAACGGCTTTCGCCGCGGTCGGTCGCGCCGCTCGTAGAGGAGCCGGCGACGAGCGTGCCGGAGCGATCCGCAGGGTCGTCGCCGTCGAGCGGGTCGTTGATAGTGATGAGCGCGACGGGGCCGACGCCCGCGGCTCGCAATGCGGGACGCAGGCGCGACGCTTGCGCGCGGAGTTGGTTGACGACCGTCGCGGAGAAGACGAAGTTATCAGTGTAAGCCAGAGCCTCCGTGTTGCGCTCGCGCCCCTGCAAGCTCTCGGCAAGCCTGAGGCCGCCGCCGAACTGTCGAAGATTTTTAGAGCGTCCGAGTTGGAAAAGCAGCGTGCCGTTGTGCGTGGCCGTGAAGCCGTGGTCGAGCCGCGCGGTGAGCGTGTGCGCGCGTTGCGGAGTCGAGACGCTCTCGACGAAGGGCGCAAGCTCTGCGGGCGAGTTGGGCTGTGTCGCAGAAGGCTCGAAGCGGCGACCGGCGAGCGTGGTCGGCTGCGGCAGAGGGAACAGGGCGTTCTGTTCGACGGGCACGAGCGCATCTATCAAGGTTGAGTCGAGGACGGAATCATGCTCGAACGCGACGAAGAAGAAGGTTCTGTTTTTGCCGTCGTAGCCCAGCGGCCCTAAGCTCTTCGGCAGCGCGAAAGGCCCGCCGAGCGTGAAGCCGGGGTTGTGCTCCTGAAGCGGCAGGCGCGCGAGTCCGCGCCTGTTGTTTGACCAGCTATTCGCATTCAAACTCTCGTCCTTGAAAAAGTAGAAGACGCGACCGCGCAAGTGGTTCGAGCCGCCGCGCGTCCGAAGGTTGACGCGACCGCCGGAGGCGCGACCGTACTCGGACGAGAACTGATTCGTAATTACCTGAACCTCCTCGACGGCTTCGAGCGAGGGCTGGAAGCGCTCGCGCGCGGCGCGGTCGTCGTTGTTGTCGAGCCCGTCAATCGTCACGTTGTTCGAGTAGGCCGCGCCGCCTGAGAGC
>DASQLL010000205.1:0-7929 GCA_035630035.1 Pyrinomonadaceae bacterium
TGAGGCGCGGGATGTCAACGGGACTCGCCGCGACGAGAAGGTCGGTGCCCCACATCGCGAGCAGAAGGCCAAGCGTCCCTCCGACGAGCGCGAGCAGAAGACTCTCGGTCAGGAGTTGGCGCACGACGCGCCAGCGGCCCGCGCCCAAAGCGGTGCGGACGGCCATCTCCCTGTAACGCGAGGCCGAACGCGCGAGCAGAAGATTGGCGACGTTCGCGCACGCTATCAGAAGCACGAAGCCGACCGCGCCGAGCAGCACGAGCAGCGAGAAGCGGACGTTGCCCACCAGCGACTCGTGCAGCGTCGTGAGCGAAAGGCCGAGCCTCAGCCCCTCGTCAGGGTACTGGCGCTCCAAGTCCTGCCCGATTGTTCTCATCTCGGCCTCGGCCTGCTCGCGCGTCGCCCCGTCTTTGAGTCGCGCGACGACCCTCAGCGAGTAGCTTCCCCGCCGCTGCACTCGGTCGCCGAGCGTGGGCGCGAGCGGCTGTAGGAAGTCCATCTTCGTCGCCTGCACGGGGAACTTGAAGTCGGGCGGCAAGACGCCCACGACCGTCGCGGCGCGGCTGCCGAACATGATCTGCTTACCCACGACGCCCCTGTCCGAGTTGTAGAGGCGCTGCCACACGCCGTGGCCGAGGAGGACGACGAGCGGGCTGCCCGGCTTGTCGTCTTCGGGCGTGAATGCGCGGCCCAGCGCCGGCTTGATGTCGAGTATCTTGAAGATGTCGGCGGACGCCGCCGTGCCTGAAAGCACTTGCTGCTCTTCCCCTACGCGCAGAAGCGCCCCTGCCCTGTTGTATGCGGCGACGCCGGCGAGCGTCTGCGCACGCTCGCGCCAGTCCGCGAAGTCGGGATACGAGACGACCTGCGCCTCTTTCGGGTTCTCCTTATGCCCCCACGGAATGACCAGACGTTCGGGCTGCTCGAACGGCAGCGGCCTCAAAAGCACCGCGTTGACGACCGAGAAGATCGCGCTGTTCGCGCCTATCCCCAGCGCAAGCGTAAGCACCGCCACCGCTGTGAAGCCCGGCTTCTTCCAGAGCATCCGCGCGCCGTAGCGCAAGTCTTGCAAGAGAGTCCTCATTTGCTCACCTCAAGGGGAATGATGAATGCGGAATGATGAATGATGAATTGAAGGCAAGTTGTCTTTGATTCATCATTCCGCATTCATCATTCATCATTCGTAGCGAAGCGCGACCATCGGGTCTACCTTCGTCGCGCGCCGCGCGGGGACGAGGCAGGCTAGAAGCGCGACCGCGGCGAGAAGCGCAGCTACGCCGGCGAACGTCAGCGGGTCTGTGGCCGAGACGCCGTAGAGCAGGCTCGCCATGACGCGCGTCGCCGCGAGCGCGCCGACTAATCCGACGGCGACGCCCGCGAGCGTGAGCCGCATCCCCTGACGCAGCACGAGCCTCAGCACGTCGCCACGCTGCGCGCCGAGCGCGACGCGCACGCCGATCTCGTGCGTGCGCCGCTCCACCGCGTAGCTCATCACGCCGTACACGCCGACCGCCGCCAAGACGAGAGCGACGACGGCGAACAGCCCCAGCAGCGACATATTGAAACGTCTCTGCGCGACCGACTCGGCGAGCCTCTGGCGCATCGTCTTCATGTTCGCAACCGCCTGCTCGCGGTCTATCGCCAGAACCTCGCGGCGCACCGAAGGCGCGAGCGACGCCGCGTCGCCCGCCGTGCGTATCGCGACGTAGAGCGCGGGCAGGCGGAAGCCCTGGAAGAGCGGTTGGTAGACGGGCACGTAGATTTCCGGCTTCGACTCGATGTCCAATCCGCGGTGCTTGATGTCGCCGACGATGCCGACGATCTCGATCCACTGCGGCGTGGTGCCGGGGCGTAGGCCGCCGTACGCGAAGCGCTTGCCTATGGCCTCTTCGCCGGGCCAGTGGCGCTCGGCCATCGCACGGCTCACGACGGCGACGCGCGGCGTGCCGTCAACGTCCGAGTCCTTAAAGTCGCGTCCGCGCAAGACGGGGATTCGCATCGCGTCGAAGTAGCTCGACGTGATGAAGCGCAGTTGCTCTTCCGGGTGGGGCGAGCCGGGAGGCACGGGGCGTCCCTCGATGAGGAAGCCGCGACTGCCGCCCCCGCCGCCGAACGGGATGAGATTGTTCGCGCCCACCGACTCGACGCCGGGCAGTGCGCGCAGGCGCGCAAACAGCGTCTCGTAGAACGCGCGCTGCTCGGCGTAGCCCTTGTACTTCGCTTCGGGCAGCACGAGCCGCATCGTAAGCACGCCGTCGGGATTAAAGCCCGTGCCGACCTCCTGAATCCTCGCGAAGCTCTTGACCAGAAGCCCCGCGCCCGCGAGCAGGACGAGCGCGAGCGCGAACTCCGCGACTACGAGAAGCCCGCGCAGACGCCCGCGCCTCGGCCCTTCGGTCGCGCCGCGACTGCCCTCTTTAAGCGACTCGTTCAAATCCGTCTTCGACGCGGAAAGCGCGGGCGCAAGCCCGAACACGAGGCCCGTCAGAAGCGACACACCGAACGTGAAGAGAACGACGCCCGCGTCCAAGCCTATCTCCTCGACGCGCGGCGTGCCCGCGGGCGCGTGCGAGACCAGTATGTCAATGCCCCACATCGCGAGCAGAAGGCCCGCGAGTCCGCCCGCGAGCGAGAGCAGAACGCTCTCCGTCAAGAGCTGTCGAATGACGCGCCAGCGGCTCGCGCCCAGCGCCGTTCGGACGGCAATCTCTCTGCGGCGCGACGCGGCGCGCGCCAGAAGCAGGCTCGCGACGTTGGCGCACGCGATGAGAAGCACGAGTCCCACCGCCCCGAACAGCACGAAGAGCGACGTGCGGACACCGCCGACAAGCTCCTCCTGCAAGGGGCGAATCTTCGCGCCGAAGCCGCGCGGGTACGCCTGCACGTTGTCTCTGGCGACGGCGCTTGCGAGCGCGGCCACTTCACTCTGCGCCCGCTCTAGCTGTACGCCCGCGCGCAGCCGACCGACGGCCAGAAGGTAGTGCGAGCCTCGGTTGTTCGGGCTGAGCAGGTCTGCGTCGAAGGCTATGGGCTTCCAGATTTCGGCGTCGTTGTCTGGGAAGTGAAACGACGCGGGCATGACGCCGACGACCGTGTAGCCGCGACCGTCGAGCGCGACGGTCTTTCCGGCGATGTCGGGGTCGGAGCTGAAACGCCGCTCCCAGAGCGCGTGGCTTATCAAGACGACGTTGTCCGCGCCGGGCTTGTCCTCGTCTTCTGTGAACGTGCGGCCCTTCAGAGGCTCGACGCCGAGCGTGGGAAACAGGCTCGCCGTCACGGTCGCGCCCTGAATCCTTTCAGGCTCGCCCGCGCCCGCGAAGTTGAACCCCTGCGTGCTGTACGCGGCCACGTTCTGGAAGACCGCGCCGCCGCGCTCGCGGAAGTCCGTGAACTCAGGCGCGGACAGCTCAAGCTCCTCGAATCCCGTCTGGCGCAAGTCGCCCCAAAGCTGCACGAGCCGCTCTGAGTCTCTGAAGGGCAGCGGCCTGAGGACGACGGCGTTGACGACCGAAAAGATCGCGCTGTTCGCCCCGATGCCGAGCGCGAGCGCGACGACGGCCACCGCCGTAAGCCCGCGATTCTTCCAGAGCATCCTCAGGGCGAAGCGAACGTCTTGGAATAAAGTCCCCATCAGATTCCTCCTTGCGAGCGGCACGTCGGATTCCTACCTGAACAAGTTTTCCAGACTACTTTTCAGAAGACATTTTTTTGAAGACCGCTGCGTGCGTTAACGTCTCTTCCCACGCACGCGCACATTCCCGTCGCGCTCCGCAACGACGCCGAGCGCCCAACGCGCCTGCTCGCGCACGGACTTGTCTTCGTCGCGCAGCGCGGCGCGCAACGCATCCTCTGCGCGCCCGTCGCCTATCGCGCCCAAAGCCCAAGCCGCGTTCCTGCGCGCCTCCGTCTCCGCGCGTCCCAACGCCGCGATGAGCGGCGCAACCGCCTCGCCTCCTGCCGCCGTGAGTGCGCGCGCGGCCTCCTTGCCGACGGTGAAGTCCGGCTGCCCGCTCCACCAGCGCTCCTGCTTGCGGTAGATGTTGGGGTCAACGACCGTCGCGTCGCCTATAAGCTCCACGAGCGCGCTCATTGCGGCGCGCGCCTCTTCGGGGCGCTTCGACAGCTCGAAGGCCGCCGCCGCGCGCTTCGTCGCGTCGGACGAGCGCAACGCCTCCGCCCTCTCCCGCGCGCCCGCGCCCTGCGGCGGACGCGCCTGCTGCGCGCGCAGCACGGCAGTCGTCCCGACCGTGCACGCCACCACAACGACCACAACCATGAGAAGCGACCCGCGCATTTTCGTCCGCGAACTTTTAAGCATCGTCATTCACCTCAAAAGACGTGACAGGTGACGGGTGACAGGTGACAGGTAAAGACAAGGTTTTTCTTGTCACCTGTCACGTCTTCATTCGTATCTAAGAGCGACCATCGGGTCTACCTTCGTCGCGCGGCGCGCGGGGACGAAGCAGGCGAGGAGCGCGGCGAGCGCGAGTACCGCGGCGACGCCCGCGAAGACGAGCGGGTCGGTGGCCGAGATGCCGTAGAGGATGTTCGCCATGAAGCGCGTCATCGCGAGCGCGCCCGCAAGGCCCAAACCGAGGCCGATCAGCACGAGCGCGAGTCCCTGCCCCAGAACGAGCCGCAGGATGTCTCTTCCTTGCGCGCCCAGAGCCATGCGTATGCCGATCTCGTGCGTGCGCTGCGCGACCGTGTAGCTCATCACGGAGTAAAGACCGACCGCCGCGAGCACGAGCGCGCCGAGCGCGAAGAAGGCCATCATCACCATCGCCAGACGCTTCGCAGACGCGGCCTCGTCCACGATGTCGCGCATCGTTCGGACGTTATAAAGCGGCAAGTCTTTGTCGAGAGCGCGCACCTCGCCGCGCACGGCGGGCGCGAGCGCGGTCGCGTCCGCGCCTGCGCCGTCCGCGCGCACCATCAGCGCCATCGTCAACCAAGGCTCTTGCCTGAGCGGTCGGTAAAAGCCCCACTCAGGCTCTTCCTCAAGGTCTTCGTTCTTCACGTCCGCCACGACGCCGACGATCTCCCACGGCCCATCCTTCTCGCTCACGACGAGCCTGTGGCCCACGGCGTCGCCCTCCGGGAAGAAGCGCCGAGCGAGCGAGTCAGTAACGATGCAGACGGGGCGCGAGCGCTCGTCGTCGGCTTCCGTGAAGCCGCGACCGCGAAGCATGGGCGTGCCCGCGGTCTCGAAGTAGTTCGGCGTCACGACGAGGTAGTTTGCGTACGGCTTGCGTCCCTTCGGCGGTTCGGGCTGACCCTCGATTGTGAAGTTGGAACTCATCGTTCCGCCCCGGCTCAAGGGCACGAAGTTGATCGCTGCTGCGGCGCGCACGCCGGGCAGACTTTTCACGCGCTCGGTGAGTTGTTCGTAGAAGTTTATCTGCTGCTGTTTTTCTGGATAGGCCGCGCGCGGCAGGGACATCTCCGCCGTCAGAACGCCGTCGGGACGCAGCCCCAAGTCCGCGCGCATCATCTCGACGAAGCTGCGAACCATCAGCCCCGCGCCGACGAGTAGCACGAGCGAGAGCGCGACCTCGGCGATGACGAGGATGCTCCGCGCGCGGTTGCGACGCACGCCTCCGCCCGCACCCTTCTGCCCGCCCTCCTTCAAAGACTCGTTCAGGTTCGTCCGCGTCGCATGCAAGGCGGGGATGATGCCGAACACGATGCCCGTCAGCAGCGACGCGCCGAGCGTGAACAGAAGCACGGCCCTGTCAATCCCCAAGTTCTTCCAGCCCGGTATGTACTGCGTGAACGTCGGCGGCAGCGCCTTCGACATGAAGTCGAGACCCCACACCGAAATCAAAAGCCCCGCCGCGCCGCCGAGAAGCGCGAGCAGAAGGCTCTCCGTCAAAAGCTGTCGCACTAAACGCCAACGGCTCGCGCCGAGCGCAGCTCGCACGGCCAACTCGCGCTGACGCGCGGAGGCGCGCACGAGCAGGAGGTTCGCGACGTTCGCGCATGCGATGAGAAGCACGAAGCCGACCGCGCCCATCATGATGATGAGATAGGGGCGGGGGCCGCGCGTGAACGATGCGGTGAGCGTTTCGACAAACGCCGTGCGCCCGCCGTTCGTGTCCGGGTAAAGTGCGCGCGCGCGCTCGGCGACGGCGCGCACTTCGGCGTCGGCCTGCTCTACGCTCGCGCCGGGTTTGAGCAGTCCGACGACTTGCAGGTAGTGATTGCCGCGGCTATTCCGCTCTTCGGTGTTGAACGTGCGTGGCAGCCAGATTTCGCTGGCGTTCAAGGGAAAGTCGAACTCCTGCGGCATGACGCCGATGACCTCATAGGGCTTGCCGTCAACGCGTATGGTCTTGCCCACGATGTCCGGGTCTGCGGCGAAGCGGCGCTGCCAGAGGCTGTGCTTGATGACGGCGACCTCGCCGCGCCCGTCCTGTCCTTCCTCTTCGGAGAAGGTGCGACCGCGCTCGGCATTCACGGCGAGCACGCGGAAGAGGTTCGGCGTGACGCGCGCGCCGGGTATGCGTTCGGGCTGGTCGCCTTCGACGAGGCTGAAGTGCTGCTGGTTGTACGTTGCAAGCTCCTCGAAGACTTTCGTCTGGTCGCGCCAGTCGAAGTAGTTCGCGGGCGCGACGGAGTTGCGCTGTAAGCGCCCCTCGACGCCCGTCTCCCAGACCATCACGGCGCGCTCGGTCGTCGTGTATGCGAAGGGACGGAGCAGCAGCGCGTTGACGCAGCTAAAAATCATCGTGTTCGTGCCGACGCCGAGCGCGACGGCCATGACGGCGACCGCCGTGAAGCCGCGATTCTTCCAGAGCATGCGCGCCGCGAATCTTATGTCCTGCCAGAGTGTGTTCATCTGTTTACTTCAGAAATTCTTCGGCTCTCGGTTACTTTTTGCTTGAGCCTTATGCAGATTCAACTCACCGCAGAGGCGCAGAGGGCGCGGAGTTCACGCAGAGAAAAGCAAAATCTCTGCGCCCCCTCCACGCCCTCTGCGCCTCTGCGGTGAATCATAGATTCCCCTATGCCCAACCGAGATTGATTACAAAGCTCTACAACTTGAATCCGCTCTCTTCCAACTCCTCTTCCGCTTTCCGCTCGTGCGTCTCTTCGACGACCTGACCGTCGAAGAGGTGGAAGGTGCGGTCGGCGTATTTGGCGTAGCGCGGGTCGTGCGTCACCATGCAGATGGTCGCGCCGGCGGCGTGCAGCTCGCGCAGAAGGTTCATCACGCTTTCGCCGTTCGTCGAATCGAGGTTGCCCGTCGGCTCGTCCGCGAGAAGTATCGAAGGCTTGCCGCCGACGGCGCGCGCCACGGCGACGCGCTGCTGCTGGCCGCCGGAGAGCTGCGAGGGGTAGTGCTTCATTCGGTGCGACATGCCGACCTTGAGGAGCGCCTCCTCGACGCGCTCGCGCCTCTCCGCCGCGCTCATGTCGCGGTAAGTGAGCGGCAGCTCGACGTTCTCGTAGACGTTGAGGTCGCCGATGAGGTTGAACGCCTGAAAGATAAAACCGATCTCGCGGTTGCGTATGCGCGCGCGCTCTGAGAGCGAGAGGTTGGAGACGGGCGTTCCGTTCAAGGTGTACTCGCCGTCCGTGGGCGAGTCGAGCAGGCCGAGTATCGAGAGCAGCGTTGACTTGCCGCACCCCGAAGGGCCGGCCATGGAGATGTACTCGCCCTTCTTGATGTCCAGATGTATGCCCGAAAGCGCGTGCGTCTCGACCTCGTCCGTGTAGAAAACCTTTCGCACGCCGTCCAGCTTCACGAGCGGTTCGCTTGATGCGCTCATCTTCGATTCCTTTCAGTCAGTGAATGGTTAATGGTAAATGGTGAATGGTGAATGGTGATTGAGTGCCATTCAGGTTGAATTGCAAAGGCACAAGTCGGAGAACGCTTAACGACTATTTACCATTTACCATTCACCATTTACCCGCCGTCAGTCT
>DASQLL010000206.1:0-3854 GCA_035630035.1 Pyrinomonadaceae bacterium
AGAGAGCCTGAATCCCTCTGTGCCGTCTCTGTGTCCTCTGTGCCTCCGTGGTTAATTCCGAGTCTCATAGCCCGTCACGCGGCAAGCTCTTCGAGAGGGGGGAAGTTGTGCTGCTTGCGTCCGGGCGGGCCGTCGAACTGCTTCGAGGTCTTGTAAAGCTCGAAGCGACCGTCGGCGGCCACTTCGGCGAAGCGCCGGCGAAGCGCCTGCATCTCGTTCTCGCCGTAGGGCACGAACCCCGTGGCGATTTTGAGGTTCTGGCGCAGCACGCGGAGCGAGTCAATGCCGCTGACCGTGGAGGCGACGGGCAGGCTCATCGCGTAGCGCAGCGCCTCTTCGGGTTTGACGACGCGCTTTTTGACGGGCGTGCCTTCGCCGCACATGCTCTTCATGCCGAGCGGCGCGATGCCGCGTTTCAAAAGCTCAGGCAACACCAGTTGCTCGAAGCTTCGGAAGGTCGCGTCGAAGACGTTGAGCGGCATCTGGCACGCGTCGAAGGGGAAGTCGCGCGAGAGCATCTTGAGATGAATCGAGGGGTCTTTGTGGCCCGTGAATCCTAGAAAGCGAACCTTGCCGTCTCGCTTCGCCTGTTCGAGAGCTTCGATTGCGCCGCCCGGCGCGAAGTGCAGTTCGGGATCGTTGTCGTAGACGACTTCGTGAATCTGCCAGAGGTCGAGGTAGTCCGTCTTCAGGCGTCGGAGCGACTGTTCGAGCTGCCGCATCGCCGTTTTTTTGTCGCGCCCGTGCGAGCAGACCTTCGTCATCAGGAAGACTTGCTCGCGGCGGTCTTTGATGGCCTTGCCCATCAGCTCTTCGCTGAGGCCGTCGTGGTACTCCCAAGCGTTGTCCATGAAAGATAGCCCCGCATCAATCGCCTCTTGAACGATGCGTATGGCCTCGCGCTCGGTCTTGACGAGCGCGATGTGATAGCCGCCCAGCGCGAGCGCCGACACCTCGACGCCGGTTCTGCCGAGCCGTCTGCGCGGGATTTCGCCGGAAGGTTTTGTAGTCATGAGCTTCGCACTCTCCTTTCGCGCCTCACCGGGCGCAATGCGCCGGTAAGCATGGGCCGTTCTGTTTCTTGGTTTGTGAGAGTATGACATAAGTCGCGAGGGCAAGAGAAGATTGAATGTAGAGATAAAGAGTAAGGCCGTAGTGAGCGCCGGTTCAAACGGCGGAGAGCGCGAGGAAGTCGAAGATGTAAGCCGCGTAAGCGAAGCGAGTGTAAATGTCCGGCGCGCGCCGCCCGATAGCTCTGCCGCTCATGAAGAGACTCGACACGGAGCGCTAAAACTGTATAATGCGCGTCGAATTGTAAAAAACACCCGGCGGCGGCTTGACTACACCCGCGGTGTGTCGCGATATTACGGTACGCGGAATCACCCCCAACTTATCAGGGCAAGTTTGTGTAGCTGGACTTAGGGATGGTCTGTCGGCGGCGGCTCGTCGGATGCCTGTCCGTCTCGTACTAACGACGAGTGTGCAGTCGAAGTCGTCGCGCGCCGTACTTTGACGCAGCCTGTCTTCTCAAATAAGCGCGTGCGCGCCGCTCAGGCGTAGCACGAACCCGAAAGGCGGCACAGCAGCTCCGCCAAAGACATTACCGAAAACACCGGACGAGGAAAATATGAAACGCACCTTAATCGCACTCTTGGTTACGGCTTCGATCCTGGCCGCGTCGGCCTGTCAGGGCGGCGGCGGCACGACCGGCGGCGACAAAGTTAAGATAGGCGTCTTCATGTCGCTGACGGGGAGCACGGCCCAGTTCGGCATCTCTTCGACCAACGGCATCAAGATGGCCGCCGACGAGGTCAACGCCGCGGGGGGCATCAACGGCAAGCAGATCGAGCTGCTCGTACAGGACGACCGCTCCGACGCGCAGGAGGCCGCGACCATCGTCACCAAGTTCGTCACGCAGGACGGCGTGCACGCCGTCTTGGGCGAGGTGGCAAGCTCGCGCTCAATCGCAGCCGCGCCCATCGCGCAGAACGCGAAGGTGCCGATGCTCACGCCCTCCTCGACCAATCCCGACGTGACGAAGAAGGGCGACTACATCTTCCGAAGCTGCTTCATAGACCCCGTGCAGGGCGCGGCCATCGCGCAGTTCGCCGCCAAGACCCTCGGCAAGAAGCGCGCGGGCATCATGGTTGATCGCAAGAACGACTACTCGACGGGACTCGAAAAAGTCATCGCCGAAGTCTTCAAGCGTTACGGCGGCGAGATCGTCGTCACGCAGTCGTACCAGGAGGGCGACACCGATTTCAACGGCCAGCTCACTTCGATCAAGGGCGGCAACCCGGACGTTATCTTCATCCCCGGCTACTACGGCGACGTGGCGCTCATAGCCAAACAGGCGCGCGACAAGGGCCTGAACGTGCCGCTCATCGGCGGCGACGGATGGGACTCAGCGCAGCTCTACACAATCGGCGGCTCGGCGGTGGTCGGCAGCTACTTCACGAACCACTACTCGCCCTACGACACAGACCCGAAGGTGCAGAAGTTCGTGCAGGGCTACCAGAAGCTCTACGGGCAGATTCCCGACGCGCTGGCCGCGACCGCATACGACGCGGCGCTCATCATGTTCGACGCCATCAAGCGCGCCAACTCTCTTGATGGCAAGGCCATTCGCGATGCCCTCGCCGCCACGAAGGACTTTCCCGGCGTGACGGGCACCGTGAACTTCAACGCCGACCGCGACGCCGTAAAGCCGATCATGATGATACGCGTTGAAGAGGGCGGCAAGTACGTCATACAGGAGCGAGTCGTCGTCGAAGGCGCGGCGATGCCCTCGTCCTCACCCGCGGCGGGCGCGAACACAAACGCGGGCGCGAATGCGAACGCGGGCGCGAATACGAACGCGGCTAATACGAACGCCGGCACAAACGCGAACGCGAACGCCAACGCCGGCGGCGCAAGCAGCAATGCGCCCGCGGCCAACGTCAAGCCGTAGCATGCGGCGGCCCGCAAAAAGTGGAGCGCCGCGCGGGGCGGCACCGTAAACGGAATCTATGGTTTGAATACCCGACCAGCTTCGACAGTTCGGACACAGCTCGTACATCTTCGTCGCTCGCGGCCAACGACCAGATGAGTACGTTCATACAGCAGCTTATCAACGGCATCTCGCTCGGGGCCATCTACTCCCTGATCGCGCTCGGCTACACGATGGTTTACGGCGTGCTGAAGCTCATCAACTTCGCGCACGGCGACGTGTACATGGTCGGCGCATTCGCGGGCTACTACCTCGCCAACGGCCTCGGCTCGCGCGGGGCGCAGATGCTCGGACAGGCTTCGGACGGCCTCGTCGCGCGGGGCTTGCTCGGCAGCGGCGCGTTGGAGCCTTCGCTCATCACGGCGCTCGTCGTGATGCTTCTGGCGATGGCGATCTGCGCCGCGCTCGGCGTCATCATCGAGCGTTTGGCCTACCGGCCCGTACGCAAATACTCGCGCCTGACCGCGCTCATCACGGCCATCGGCGTCTCGCTCCTTCTGGAGAACGGCGGGCAGGTCGTTTTCGGCGCAGACCCGAAGTTCTTCCCCGAACTTTTCAAGAAACAGAACATAGACCTCGGCGGGGGCGTGTCGGTCAACTCGTCGGATATTGTCGTGCTCGTCATCGCCATCGCGCTGATGATCGTGCTGCAATTCATCGTCTATCAGACGAAGACTGGCAAGGCGATGCGCGCAGTCTCGTACAACCTCCAGTCGGCGAAGCTGATGGGCATCAACACCGATTTCATCATCGCTTTTACCTTCGCGCTCGGCTCCGCGCTTGCAGCCGCCGCGGGCGTGCTGGTCGCCATACGCATCCCGCGCATTGACCCGCTGATGGGCATACTCGTCGGCCTGAAGGCTTT
>DASQLL010000207.1:0-5327 GCA_035630035.1 Pyrinomonadaceae bacterium
AACGCGTCAAGGTCAGCTCGCGCGCGCACCTGATACTTCCATACCACCGCGCGCTCGACCACACGAGCGAGGAACGTCTCGGCAACGAGAAGGTCGGGACGACCTTGCGCGGCATCGGCCCCGCATACGAGGACAAGGCCGGGCGGCGCGGCATACGAGTCGCCGACGCGACCAACTCCAAACTTCTGCGCTCGCGCATCGAGCGCAACATACACGACGCCAACCTCGTCATCAGCGAGTATCGCGGCACGCGTCTGGACGCCGCGCAGGTCTTCGACGAGATCGCGCCGCTCATCGAACGGCTCGAACCCTTCATCACGGACACCACGCACTTCATCAACAACGCCATCCGCGAGGGCCGCTCGATCCTTGTCGAGGGCGCGCAGGCGACGCTTCTGGACGTTGACCACGGCACGTATCCGTTCGTCACATCTTCGAGCACGACTTCGGGCGGCGCGTGCGTCGGATTGGGACTTGCGCCGAAGCGCATCACGGGCGTGCTGGGCATCGTCCGAACGTACATGACGCGCGTCGGCGAAGGCCCATTCCCTACGGAGATGCTTGAGGGCGAGGCGGAGATCGGCCACCTCATACGCGAGCGCGGCCACGAGTACGGCGTCTCGACGGGAAGGCCGCGCCGCTGCGGTTGGTTCGACGCCGTCGCCACGCGCTACGTCGCCGACATCAACGGCTTCGATGCGGTCGCGCTCACCAAACTCGACATACTCGACGCGCTCGACGAGATAAAGGTCTGCACGGGCTATCGCCTGCGCGGCAAGTCGTGCGAGTCGTTCCCCGCCGTCTCGCAAGACCTGCGCGACGTCGAGCCGATCTACGAAACTCTGCCCGGCTGGCTTTCTTCGACCGAGGGCGTCACGGAGATGGAGAAGCTTCCGGCGAAGGCGCGCGACTACATCAATTTCATCTCGGAGCTAGTAGGCGTTCCCGTCGGCCTCGTCTCGACCGGCCCCGAACGCGGACAGACGATCCTCGTGCGCGACTCCGCGCTCGGACACTGGCTCGAATCCTGAGCGTGCGGCGAGCGTACCGCGTGCGAAGACGAAACCCTCCGGCGCGCATGAGCACAAGCCGCGCCCGTGCTAAATTATCCGCGTGAGAAAAGGAAAGGGACGCAGAAAAGTCGTTCGCGTGCCGACCTCGCTGCCGGTGGAGTGGGGGCTGACGAAATCGTATCAGTACCACGGCAAGGTCACGAGCCTGAGCGGCGGCGGCTGTCTCTTGCAGACCCCCTCGATTCAACCCCTCTTCGGAAAGCCGATCTTCATACGCGTCCCGCTGCCCGATCAGGAATGGTGGGAGGTGAGCGGCACAGTCCTCTACTACGTGCGCGATGTCGGCTTCGGCGTCGAATTCTCCGACCTCTCGGACGACGACAAAAGCACGCTCCGCCTACTCATGGAGCACTACCGCGAGAACCTCGCCGAATGATTCGTGGCGACGTTAGTTTTCATTGTGCTGTCAGTTCCCGCGATTGAACAATTAAAGATTCGCCACTATAATCGCCTGCACGTTGTAAGACTGACAATTCAGCCGTCGTTTGAGTTGGGGTCGTTAGCTCAGTTGGTAGAGCATCCGGCTTTTAACCGGAGGGTCGTAGGTTCGAGCCCTACACGACCCACTCCTTTCGCTCAGGCGATGCGATGCGCGGCTTCAGAGTCTTCAACGAGTCAATGTGTTTTTCAAACAAGTAATCTTCGGCCCACTTCACAAACATCTGCTGGTTATTAAAGTTAATAGATACAAATTACAGCTACTCTTAATTGGGTAGCTGTATTTCTTCTCTGAGCAAATATCTTTCGTGAGTGTAAAATGGCTCGGCGAATCGGCCTCGCAGCCCCTGATCCTTGTAGGAGAAAGCGTCATGTCAACACATCCGCGCCGCCGCTATACTTTGGAAGAATACTTCGCCCTCGAACTGGCCTCGGAAGAAAAGTATGAATACTTCGACGGCGAAGTCTACGCTATGAGCGGGGGAAGTCGCGACCATGAACAAATCATTGGCAACTTGCTCGTCTCATTGCGAACCGAGTTGCGCGGGCGGTCGTGCCGCGTCTATCCTTCCAACCTGCGTGTTAAAGTGCCGAGCCAACCTCCGTATCGTTACCCTGATTTGACGGCGCTGTGCGACGTGCCGCTCTTCGAGAAAATCGGCGGTGTTGATGCCCTTATAAACCCAACGCTCATCGTCGAAGTCCTCTCGCCGACCACGGAAGCTTACGACCGTGGCGACAAGTTCACGCACTACAAATCAATCGAGAGTTTCGACGAGTACCTGCTCGTCGCGCAGCACCGCCCGCACATTACGCACTACGTGAGAGGCGAGAGCGGCGTCTGGAGCTATGAAGAGGTCAACGACCTCGAAAGCTCTCTGCTTGTTTCAACCCTCGGTTGCCGTCTGGAGCTGCGCGACGTTTATACGGACGTGGAATTTCCACCTTCGCCTCTCCCCCCGATGGAAAGACCTTAGACACTATTCTCCCGTTCAAGCTGAACATCTTTCATTGCTTGACGCCATCGTGCGGAACACATACCGAGTCAGAAACGCGAGCGTGTCTCTAATGATAGAGAAGCGCGAGCGTGAGCGAGGGTGTCTCAAACTAGAATGACACGCTCGCCGAACGCTCGCGTTTCTGATTATGCGTGTGGTGATTTAGGCGGCGGCGAATTTGGGCGTTGCGTTCGCGAGCACCGCTCTCATGCTTACGTGGTTGAGTAGAAGTTCGAGGTAGCAGGAGAATCGGCGCAGGAAGAAGCGCGCGCCTCCGCTGAATCGGGACACGCGGAAGTCCTCTATGAAGCTGACGCAGGTTTCCGAGTCCTTCTGCATCAGGTACTGCATGCTCCCTGAGCGGAAGTGTTCGAGCCGCTCCGAGAAGAGCGAGAGCGACAACGGATCGCCGTGCTTCTCGGCGTGGCCCGCGCTGCGCAAGAGCGCGTCCAAATCCTCGTAGAGCAGAACCGAAGTGTCCCGCTTGACACGTATGTCGTCGAAGAGGATTGAGCCGTCAAGCTCAGGCTCGAACACGCGCGCGAGAGCAATCGTGGACTGCTGGAAGCAGTTGTGTAGTAAGTCGTGCGCGTCCCTGATGCGCCGGCCCGTCTCGTCCGCCTCGTCGGTCGCGTCAACGCCCGCCAGTATCCGTTCAAACACAGTCCTCAGCTCGTGCCTTATGGCGAAGCCCGTTCGCTCCAACTCTTCGGATAGCTCAACAGCTAAGCTTTGGCCCTCGCACTGAAAGTCCATGCGGCTTGCAGCGGCGAACGCCTCGGAGCGGACGATGCCCAGAAGAAAGAGCGCCGCGTCGGCGGAGTCGCCGACGCGCGCGGCGGTCTTTACCTGTTGGAGGTAGCCCAGAAGGCGGTTGAGGTCTGTGAAGACGCTCTCAAGTAGTTGGCTTACTTCGGCGTGCTCGATTCTCGCGATGATTGTGCGTAGCTGGGGTTGCAAGGCTGGAAATCTCCATTCTTAAGGAAGTAGACCGGCTTGTTCCCCCTTGTTGAAGAATCCGTGCTTGGTGCTTTTATAGATTTGGCGTGAAGGAATCTGCGGGTGAGCGCTTGCGGCGGCTTGTTCGGAAGGTGCGGGCGGTCGGATTGTCCGCCCGGCGAGAGCCAATTTGAAGTTAACACCTTCGCCTTAAACGATACAAGCATTTTTTTCGAGGCTGGCCGGCGAGCGGCGAAGCGAATGCTTACAGTTGAATCCATGCCGCAACGCAATCACGAAAAGCTCATCGAATGAGATGTGCGCGTCCGCCGAATTAGTCGGAAGTGTAATTTCATAAAACTCCGCCCGCGCTTCATCCGAAAATCTGAAGTGGCCCCGCCCGTCAATCCATAAACGGCAACCCACGCATACGCGACGCTGAACTTTTATTCAACGCGCGTGATGCGCTATCCGCTTCGTCACGCCGAGCCGCCTGCTCGTCCCAAGACCGCGACAAGGGAACGTCCGTTGCATTTCACGCCCGTGCGTAAGGCCCGCCGAATCCATTTCGGCGTAGGCCGCAAGGCGCGACGAAAGCCCCAGACACGCGCACGCAGGGACGTACACAAGGAGTAAGGCAATGAGATTCAGATTACCAACACTGTTCCTTTCAATTCTTCTGGCGGCGGTCGCGGCGACGGCGCAGACCAGCCGCGGCATCGTGAGCGGCACTGTCACCGACCCCAACGGCGCGGTCATCTCCGGCTCAACCGTGACGCTCACAAACTTGCAGACCAACGTCAGCCGCGACACCACCACCAACTCCGACGGCTTCTACCGCTTCGACGCCGTTGACCCCGGAAATTATTCGTTGAAGATCAGCGCTTCCGGCTTCAGCGAGGTGACGAAGACGAACGTCTCCGTCGAGGCCAGTCAGACCGCGGACGTGAGCGCGCAGCTCGCCGTCGGCGAGGCCGCAGTCACCGTTGACGTTACAGCCGAGGCCGGCGCGCTGCTCCAGAGTGAAGCGCCCGTCCGCGGCGGCAACATCACGACGACGCAGATCACGGAGCTTCCCGTCTCCGGGCGCAACCCCGTGGCGCTCGCGCTGACGCTTCCCGGCGTCAGCTCGAACCGAGGCGGCTTCGGCTCAAGCACCTTCTCCGTGAACGGCGCGCGCGGGCGCTCGAACAACTTTTTGATTGACGGCACGGAGAACAACGACATCTCCGTCGCGGGTCAGGGCTTTCAGATAACCAACACCGACGCGGTGCAGGAAGTGTCCGTTCAGACCTCGAACTACGACGCAGAGTTCGGTCGCTCCGGCGGCGCGGTCGTCAACGTCATCACGCGCGGGGGCGGCAACAACTTCCACGGGTCGCTCTCCTACCTGCTCGACTCGCGCGTTGACGACGCCGTTACAAGCTCCGAGTCGCGCGATCCCAACATACGCGCGAACGGCCTGCCCTTCGGCATCGAGAACATCTTCTCCGGCACCGTCGGCGGCCCCGTCTACTTCCCGCGCTTCGGCGAGGGCGGGCGGCGCTTCTACAACGGCAGGAACAAGACCTTCTTCTTCCTCGCATATCAGGAGGATCGCCAGCGCGCGAGCGGAGGGGTGCAACTTACCGCGCCGACGGCGCTCGGTCGCCAGCAGTTGCGCGCGCTCTTCCCGCAGGGCGCGAACGCAAACGTTGACCTGTACCTGAACGCGACGGCGGGCGTCATCGCCAACGCAAGCCCGTTCAATCAGGCGCTTGGACTCGGGCGCGGCAACATCGAGTTCGGCACGTTCCTGCGCGCCTTCCCTCTGCTCTTCACGGACAAGCAATTTCAGGCTCGCATTGACAGCCAGATTACCAGTAAGGATCAGTTCTCT
>DASQLL010000208.1:0-9045 GCA_035630035.1 Pyrinomonadaceae bacterium
GGGGCCGCTCCCCGAAACCGGCTTCAAAGCGCAGATCACGCTGCCCGACGCGCCCGCCAAGCTCCGCGCCGGACAGAAAGAGACCGTGCAGGTTCGTCTCAAGAACGCGAGCGACGTGTTCTGGTGGTCGCGCGGCGGCGAGATCAACGACCGTCCCGATAACAAGTTCTACATCGCCGCGGGCAATCGTTGGCTCAAGCCCGACGGCTCGCTCGTCACCGACATGGACGGTCGCTACGGCATCTCGAAAGACCTCAAGCCCGGCGAAGAGACGGAAGTCCCTCTGCTCGTCACCGCGCCGAAGGAGCCGGGCGAGTATCTGCTCGAAGTGGATTTGATTCAGGAGCAGGTCGCGTGGTTCAGCGACAAGGGATCGCCCACGGCACGCACGAAGATCACGGTGGTGAAATAGGTAAACAGTTTTCAGTTTTCGGTTTTCAGTTTTCAGTTTCGCGCGTCGGCGAGCATCAACTCGCCGCGAGCGCGTGCCAAGAGACAGAAAAACTGAAAACTGAAAACTGAAAACTGAAAACTGTCATGCAACTCGCTTACTTCAGCCCCTTAAGCCCGCGACGATCCGGCATTGCCGACTACAGCGAAGAGCTGCTGCCGCATCTGGCGTCGGGGGCGGACATCACGCTCTTCGTAGACGGCTTCAGCCCCTCGCACGGCGAAACGGCGACGCGCTTTCCCGTGCGCGACTATCGCCGCGACGCTTCTCTGCTGCAATCGCTCGGCGAGTTCGACGCGGTCGTCTACCACATGGGGAACGATCACCGCTATCACGCGGGCGTCTACGACGCCATGCACGCGCACGCAGGGGTCGTCGTCTTTCACGACTACGCGCTGCAAGACTTCTTCCTCGGTCTCGCGCGCGAGCGCGACGACATGCGTATCTACCTCGACGAAGTGGAAGCGTGCCACGGCGAGCGTGCGCGCCTCGAAGCCTCGGATGCGCTCGCGCGCGGTGCCGCGCCCTCGATGTTCGCTCGCGCCGTAGACTTTCCGCTCAACTGCCGGCTCGCGCGCGCGTCCGAGGGCATAATCGTCCACTCCGAATGGAGTCGCGCGCGCTTCGAGAAGACAGCGCCCGGCGTCCCCGTCCGCCGCATCAATCATCACATCACGCCACGCGCCGCAGAGGGCGCGGCGCACGCGGCTCGCGACGCGCAAGGCCCCGTCCGCATCGCATCCTTCGGCCTCATCACGCCGGACAAGGGCATCGAGCGCACGCTACGCACCCTCGCACGTTTGCGCGACCGGCAGGACTTTCGCTACGCGCTCGTCGGCGAGCCGAACAACTACTTCGACGTGCGCGCGCTCATCCGCGAGTACGGACTGGAAGACCGCGTAGAGATAACGGGGCACGTGTCGCTCGAAGAGTTCGAGCGACGCATCAACGAGACCGACATCGCGCTCAACCTGCGCGAGCGCACGGTGGGCGAAACATCGGGGAGCCTGTGCCGCGTCATGGCCGCGGGCGTCGCCGCGGTCGTCTCCGACGTGGGCTGGTTCGGCGAGCTGCCCGACAGCGCGGTCGTCAAGATAGAGCCGAGCGCGCACGCCGACAAGCTCCTGCGCGCTTACATCGAACGCCTCATAGAGGACGCGCCCCTGCGCGAGGGCTTAGGCGCGAACGCGCGTCGCCACGTTCTCGCCGAGCATGACATACGGCGCAGCGCCGACGGCTACCTCTCTTTCATACGCGAAGTGGTCGCCGCGCGTCCTCGTCGGCGTCTGCTCGCAGGTCTCTCCAGCGAACTCGCGCTGCTCGGCGTCAACCCCGAACGCGACGAAGAGTTCACGCGCGGCGTCGCAGCCGAAGTCGCCGCGCTCGCGCCCGAAAGACTGTTCGCCGCCGCTTTGCCTGACGCCGCGCGCGCGCAACCTTCATCGCACGTTCACGCGAACACCGGGGCAAGCGAGAACGGCGACCCTAACGCGCGGACTGCTCCGACGCCGACGAAGAACTCCGACGCGTCGGCTTCTCCCGCGACGAACGGCGGCGGGCGCGGGCGCAAGCTCGAAGGCGTTGACTACAAGCGCGCGGCCATCGAGTACACGCGCAAGCTCAAGCCGGAACGTCTGCACCACCTCTACACGAAGCCCTTCTACAACCTCGCGCACAAGCTGCCGAAGTACGCGGGCGAAGGGATTGACGCAGACACCTTCCGCCACTTCTGCGACTTCGCCAACATGGCGATGGCGCTCGCGCTGCCCACCGACCGACGCATTCTCGACGTTGGGTGCGGCTCCGGCTGGCTGAGCGAATACTTCGCGCGCCTCGGCTACGACGTGACCGGCATTGACATCAGTCCCGATCTTGTCGAGATAGCGCGCGAGCGCACCCGGCGCGTCCCCTACGGCGCGGATCACGAGACGCCTCTGCGCTGCCGCTTCCTCGTGCAAGACGTGGAGGCCGCGCCGCTCGCCGAAGAGTTCGACGCAGTCGTCTGTTACGACTCGCTGCACCACTTCGAGGACGAGCGCGCGGTCGTCCGCAACCTCGCGGCGATGACACGAATGGGCGGCTCGCTCTTCATACTCGAAGGCGACCGACCGCACGAAGGCTCCGAGACTGAAGAGGAGCTACTGGAAGTCATGCGCGACTACGGGACGCTTGAGTCGCCCTTCAGCCGCGAGTACCTGCGCGAGCTGCTCGACGAAAGCGGCTTCGCAATCGTCGGCGACTACGTGAGCGTCAACGGGCTGTTCGAGCGCGACTCGCTCGAAGGCGGGCGGCTTCGCGTCGAGCCGCCCGAAGTGAACTACCTTCTCTGCAAGAAGGTCGTCGCCGAACCGGGCCGTCGCGCGTCCTCCGTCCCCGACAGCCGCGCGCCTTCCGCGCCAGCCGCGCGCTTCACTTTCCCAGAAGGCTTTCCGCGCGAGGTCGCGCCCGGCTCGATGTTGAAAGCGACGCTGGTCGTCGAGAACGCGGGCGACACGCTTTGGCTCGTCGGGTCTGCGGAGCGCGCAGGCTCCGTTATGCTGGGCCTGCGCGTGCTGGACGAAGCGGGCGCGCTCGTCTCGGAAAGGCACGGCACGCCGCCGCTCGCGCGCGCGCTTGCGCCGGGCGAATCGGCGTCCCTCAAGTTGGAGCTTAGAGCGCCGCGAGCGCCGGGGCTTTACACGCTCCGGCTCGATATGGTCGCGCAGCACGTCTGCTGGTTCGAGGAGCGCGGCTCGCCGCCGCTCGCGATTCAGTTCCGTGTCCTCTAAGTTTATTTCCTTTCATCTTGAAGGTAATGGTTGTTGAGTTCACCACAGAGACACAGAGACCACGGAGGTAGCACGGAGGTATTTTGAGATTTGAAAGCCTCTGTGCAACCTCTGCGTACTCTGTGCCTCAGTGGTGAACCGCCCTCCGCTCCGATATCAAGATTGATGATGATGGCACTTATAAAATCATGACGATGACGAGAGAGGAACTTCAGACTCGCATTGATAAGCTCGGCCCGTGGTTCCACTGCATTGATCTGGGCGGCGGGGTCTTGACGAAGACCGCGAGCGCAATCGGCGAGCCGGTCGAGCACCCGCGGCCTACTTGGGAGAAGGTGAAGGCATGTCTTCCCGAAGACTTTTCGGGCAGGAGCGTTTTGGACGTGGGGTGCAACGCGGGCTTCTACACGATAGAGATGAAGCGGCGCGGGGCGGAGCGCGTCCTCGGCGTTGACTCGCAGCGCAACCTCGTGCGGCAGGCCGTCTTCGTGCGCGACGTGCTGGGCCTCGACATCGAGTACCGCAGAATGTCCGTCTACGATTTAGACCCACGCGAGTTGGGCGGGCAGTTCGACATAACGCTCGCGCTCGGCCTCGTCTATCACTGCAAGCATCTGGTGCTTGCGCTCGAAAAACTCTTCACGGTCACGCGCGAGATGCTCGTGCTTGAGACGGCCATCTACCCGCCGGAAAAATCGCCCGGCTCATTCACGTACGAAGTCGGCGGCTTGCAACCCCTCCTGCACCCGCTCGCCTACGTCGAGAATCCGGGCGAAGCGAAGGAGGCTATCTACAACTGGTTTCTTCCGGGCGTCGAGGCTTTGCGCGCGCTCGCACGCAACGTCGGCTTCGACGAGGTTGAGGTCTTCCCCGCAACGCAGAGCGACCGCACCATCCTCGCATGCCGCAAGCGCGAGCCGTACCCGGACAGCCGTTCGATAAGTTATCTGGCCGCCACGCTCGCCGTCGAAGACGGCCCCGTGCGCTCGCGTCCCGGCGAAGTCCTGCGCTTTCGCGTCCGTGCGGAGAACACAGGACTTGCGCGCTGGCTGCGCGAGGGCGAGGCGGAGACGGACAGGGGGGCCGTGCATCTCGTGGCGCACGTCTTCGGCGAGGGCGACGAGCCGCTCTCTTGGTATCACGCGGGCGCATACCTGCCCGCGGATGTCGCGCCCGGCGAGTCCGTGTCAATCGAGATCGCCATGCGCGCGCCCGAAGAGGCAGGCACGTTCTGGCTCGAATTCGACATGGTCGCGGAGCATCTGGCGTGGTTTGAAGACCTCGGCTCGGCAGTCGTGCGCCGCGAACTGGTCGTCGAATAACCCGACGCTTCCACCTTCCGCGCCGGGGCAAAAAACTTCGACGTGCGGCGGGGTAATTGTCAACTTTTTACGCCCCGCGTGCGTCAAAAGCTCGTGTGTGTCGGAGCCACGGCTTGAATCCCTCGCGGGGCCTAAATCTTCGTATTTGTTAAAGTTGACAAAACTCGTGCGCGGTGTCTAAACTTCCTCTTGGTCGTGACGGGAGCAGCCCTACCCGGCAAGAGTTAACAGACGCCCTGCCCGTTCGCGGTCAAGGGGTCACGGACTCACCCCGCCCTGTTCGCAAATACTTTGGAGCAACAAGATGCGTAAGTTAATCGTCGCAGTTTTCGTCGTGGCCCTTGTCTCTTCGTCCGCGCTCGCGCAGAGCCAGCAAGCGCCAACGCTCCGCATCGTCTCGGAGGACGGCAACCGCCTGCCCTCGGAATTGATGTACGGCAACACGAAGGTCAAGCCCCTGCGCCTTCGCCCCGGCACGAACACGCCCATCACAATTGACGACACGGATTTCTTCGTGCAGCAGCAGTACGTTGACTTTCTCTCGCGCTTCCCCGACCAGTCGGGCTTCGCGTTCTGGCAGAACGAGATCAACCAGTGCGGCACGAACGCCTCGTGCATTGACATCAAGCGGCAGAACGTCTCGGCGGCCTTCTTCCTCTCGATAGAGTTCAAGGGGACGGGCTACTTAGTCTACCTCCTCTACAAGGTCGCGTTCGGCAACCTTCCGGACAAGCCCGTCCCCGTCCGCCGCGAGAACTTCATGCCCGACACGCGCACCATCGCGAACGGCGTGATCATCGGCCAGCCGGGCGCGAACGAGCTGTTAGAAGCCAACAAGGTCGCCTTCATACAGGCGTTCGTCCAGCGCTCGGACTTTCAGGCCGCCTTCCCTGCTTCGATGACAGCCGACGAGTTTGTAACGAAGCTCGACAACGTGAACCACGCCGGCGGCGTTCTCTCGCCCACCGAGAAGTCAAATCTCATTGCCGTGCTGGGAGCAACGCCGAACGACACAGCAAAGCGCGCGCAGGTTCTGCGCTCGATTGCCGAAGACGCAGACCTCAACGTCGCGGAGCACAACAAGGCGTTCGTGCTGATGCAGTACTTCGGGTATCTGAAGCGCAACCCGGACGACCTGCCCGACGCGAACTTCTCCGGCTGGAATTTCTGGCTCACGAAGCTCAACGACAACGGGGGCAACTTCGTGCGCGCCGAGATGGTCAAAGCCTTCCTCGACTCGACCGAGTACAGGACGAGATTCTAAGCAAGCGCACGACAGCTTCGTCTAAACAAAGAGAGAGGGCGTCCAATTGGACGCCCTCTCTTTTCTGCTCGATGCTCCGGTCGGAAACGCGACCGTCAGGGAGCGTGTCTTAGTCGCTTGACCTAAGACACGCTCCCTGACGGTCGCGTTTCCGAATGCTGCTTCTACTATTCCCGGACGGCGACGACCGTCAGTCGCTCCTCGAAGCGTTTGTCGTAGACGTGGTAGTAGCTTGCGCGCGTGATCCTCTCGATGCGGAAGCCGAGCATGGCGAGGACTTCGCGATAGACGCCGACGGAGTAAGTCCACCAAGTGTAATCCTGCGCGGGGTTGCTCGCACGCGGCTCGAAGCGCGCGACGCACTCCTCGGTCTCGATGAGCGGCGTGACCAGAATCATCGTCTCGCGCGCCAGCCGCGACACGGAAGCCAGCGCCGAGACCTGATCGCTCAGGTGCTCAAGCACCGACCCGACAATCACAACGTCGAACTGTCCGAGCGCGGGCGGCAGCTCGTATATGTTCCCGTAGAAAACCTCGGCCTTCGAGCCAAGCAGCCGGTGACATAGCCAGTAGGCGTTCTTCCACATCTCGATCTCCGCGCCGTACCGAGCGGCGTGGGCGTCGCGGTCGCGGAAGTAGAGCTTGTCTTTGAACGGGAGGAACGTCTGCTGCCTCACGTCGCTCATGTCGAACGAGACGACGCGACGCGCCCCGCGCCTTTCCGCCTCGAAGCTGAGGAAACCCGTGGCCGTGCCTATGTCAAGAACCGTCCTGCCCGCGACAGTGGCTCCGCCGATGTACTCGTCGAAGCGCCCGCGCAAGTCCCAGTGACCCTGCACCAAGCCGAAGCGCGGCAACTCCATCGTGTGATAGAAGTAGCACTCGTCCAGACTTTCGACTGCGCGCGGCTGCGCGAGCAGCGACTCTTTATCGTTCTCTTCAATCATCTCGATCTCTTCCGGCGTCGGCGATGCGAGGGCGACGCGCGATACGAATGCGCGCAGCCCAGACGAGGAGCGCGACGAGCGTAAGCAGCGAGACAATAAAGCCTATAAGCACGGACTTCGGTCGGTAGACGAACTCGACCGTGTGCGCGCCCGCCGCGAGCACGACGCCGCGCAGGTTGTAGTCAACGCGCAGAGTCTCGGCAGCGCGCCCGTCAACGTATGCGCGCCAGCCGGGGAAATGGTTCTCGCTCAGCACGAGGATAGAAGGCGCGGCGGAGTTTGTTTTGACTTCGATGCGATTCGCCTCGCGCCCCGCAACTTCCGCGCGCGCGGATGCGTCCACGGCGTCGGCCTGTTTGAAATCAACCGGCGCTTCGACGAGCGCCGTGCGGAGCGGATTCCACTCCGCGCCGTCCGGCAGCTTGCCCGTCCGAATCACATTCAGCATCTGCTCTTCGCCGAGAACGAGCGCGTCCGAAGCGAGCCACGCGCGCGGCATCGCGCGCGTGTTCTCGTAGACCGCCACATCGCCCAGACGCGCCAGCCGACGCCAACGCGGAGGAGTCGCGCCCTCCGACTCCCGCGCCTGCGCGGACGACTGACTCGATGCCGAAGCAGGATTCTTGTCCGATGACTTCAATGATTGATTCGACGAACGGCCCGACGAATGACTTGACGGCTGACTAGACGATTGACTTGCCGTTTGAGTTGCCGCCTGCGCCGATTCCTTCTTCAGCCACTCGCGCCGCAGAGGGAACGCCTTGCCTCCGGCCTCGTCGAGAAGCGAGGCGCGCAGCACGCTCAGGGTAAGCTCCGGCGCGCGCTCGACGCGCACAACCGCGATCTCGCCGCCCTCGATGACGGCTCTTTCGGGCAGCGCGAAGGACGCGACGTAAGAGTGCGCTTCGTAGCGTCCCTGCGCGTCCTCGACGGCGTAGCTCGTCGCGACGGGCGCGCGGCGGTGCTTGATCTGCGCGCGTATGTCCGCGCGGTCGAAGGCCCACTCGGACGTGTGCTCGCCCGCGCGCAGCTCGAAGTCGAAACTCTTACCGCCCTCGGCTTTCAAGCGCACACGCGCGACCGTAGTGCCGTCGGGCACGTCCACAGACCACGCGAGGTTCGTCACGAGCGCGACGCGGTCGGCCTCGATTGGCGGCACGACAAACGAGAGACGCGCGCGCGCGCCGACGCTCGGCACGTTCAAGTCGCCCGACGCGAAACCGTGACCGCCGAAAACTTGCGACGCCTCGGGGAAATTTTGTGCGACCGGCGGCGCGTTTGATGATGAAGGAGTCGCTGAAGGAGATGAAGGCGGCGCGTTGGTCGAAGAGACATCCGAGGAGCTTGAGGGCGCGGCGGAAGCGGCGGACGTGCCTACGGTCGCGCCCGCGAGCGGCCTCGTCAGAAGGTATCGAACGTTGAGCAAGTCCAGCTCGCGGCTCTCGCCTCGAAGTGTTCTTTCGGCATCGGTCAGCTCACCCCAGACCTTCATGTCGCCCGCGAGACGGCTGTAGCGCGCAAGCCCGAAGCCGTCGTAGCCCGCCGCGTTCTCGATGCCGTACATCATGTAAACGTCCGGCTGTAGCGTTGGGAGCCAGCGCGCGCCGGCGGGCAGAGTTGCGACGGGCAGGTCTGGGTCGAAGGGCTGGTCTTCGGTGAGTATGCGGAAAGGCGCACCAACGGCCTGCGTCTCGCGCTCGCGCAAGTAGCGGACGGTCTCCGGCTCGCCCCACAGCTCGAAGTCGAACGTCGGACTCGACGCGCGCCAACCGCTCGACTGTCCCCACACAACCAAGTCGAGGGCAAGAACGACGAGCAACATGACGGACGCGCCGCGACGACGAGCGCGCGCAAGCGTCCACACCGCAAACGCGCCGAGCGCGGCGAACACAACAGGAAGGAAAAGCTCCGGCGCGCGCATGACGCTCACTTCGGCGGCCTGTCGTCCGAGCTTGAAATCGTCGGGCCGTCCCCACGTCACCACGATGCACGTCAATAGAAACACACACGCGCCGACAGTCGCGGCGCGTCTCGCGACTTTCGCGTCGCCGCGCATCGCAGCGATGACGGTCAGCCCGCGGCCTGCGAGGACGGCGAGCGCGAACTCGACCTCCATCAAGTGGCGCGCGGGCACGCGGAAGAGGTTCAAGATGGGCGCGAAGTAAATCAGCTTGTAGAAGCCGAGCGGCGCGTAACGACCGAGCGCGAGCAGAAGGCAGACTACCGCCGTCACTGTCCAGAACTTCGTCCGCGCGTCGCGCCTTAGCAGCACGGCGAGCGCGGCCAGCACGAG
>DASQLL010000209.1:0-2459 GCA_035630035.1 Pyrinomonadaceae bacterium
AAGCATATCTCGCGAAGATAGGGTTGGGTGTCCTCGACGCGCTCACGGGCGGGAAGGGCAGCGACCTCGGCCAAACCGCCGGCATGTTCGGCTGCGCCGCGGCGAACGCGCTTTCACTGCGCTCGAACCGCGCCGCCGAGACGCAGGCCGATCTTGAAGGCGCGCGTCTGATGGCCGCCGCGGGGTACGACCCGCGCGACATGGCAGGCTTCTTTGAGACGCTGTACGAGCGTAGTGGCGCGGGCGCGAGCGCTGCATCGAACGACCATCCCGATACGGCGAGACGCGTCGCCGCGATTGACGAAATCGCGATGACGCTCGAAGTAGCTCCCGCGCCAGTGCGCGACACGCGAGAGTTCCGGCGGATTAAATCGAAACTAATCGGCAGACGATAATCAGAGCGAATGTCGTGCGAGTCAGAAACGCGACCGTCAGGGAGCGTGTCACAACGAGAATGACACGCTCCCTGACGGTCGCGTTTCTGACTCGCACCACCGAACCGCGTTCCGCAATCGTCAGACTACGGCCTTAAGGTCGAGCAGTTGTGTGATGGTCGGGACGAGGGCAAGTATGTCCTGCGGCTTTTTCAGAAAGGCGTTTGCCCCTGCGTCACGCGCAGCCGTCTGACAGTTGGTCGCCGAGATGATGATGATCGGCGTGCCCTGTCGGTGCCGGAGGCCGCGCGCGCGGTGCGTCAGATCAAGGCCACTCAGGCCCGGCAGGTTTTCGTCGAGTAGTATGAGATCGAAGTGATCGCCGCCCTCTACCTTGAGCAGGGCCGAGCTGCCGTCGGGGCACGACTCGACGCGCCAGCCCTCGAACTCCAGCGTGTCGCGTATGGCGTCCGCGACGAGCTTGTTGTCTTCGACGAGGAGTATCGTGACCGAGCGCATCTCGCGGTCTGCGCGGTGCGTAGCGTTGCGGCGCGGGGCGCGCACATGCGCCGCGCTGCGTTTGCGCGGGTTGATGGGATTGCGCGCGTGTAGAAGGCTCTTGTGCCTGTTGTTCAAAAGCGCGACGAAAGTCTGATGATGCTTGAAGCCGAGCAGCTTGGCCGCGTGCGAGACCACACCGTTCGCGTCTCTGAGCGCGTTCGCGATCAACTCGGCCTCGTAGCGCAGCGCTTCACGCTTCAGCGAAAATCCTTCCCACTTCTGCTCGACCGTGGCGGGCGACTCCTCGCTTGCGCGCGCGGGCAGGACGGGCGGAGAAAGCGCGCGAATCACGCGACGGGCGCACGCATTCAGACGAGCGAGCGTAGCCGGGTTCTGCGAGCTTGCGAGCAGGTCGGACGCGCGCTCGAAAATGGCATGCATCTCCCGCGCCGTCGTCTGCTCGTCCAACTCCTCGATGATGACAATCGCCGCATGCCCCGCGCCTTCGGGATCGCCTCCGCGCTCGGCGGTCTCGACCGCGCGCTCAAGGCTCTGCCGCGCCTCCGCGTGACGGCCCAGACGTGCGAGCGCGACGCCGCGGGTCGCGAGCGCCTCGGCCAGAAGAGCCTGCTCGCCGCCGGCTTCGAGGCCTTGGACGGCGGCGCGCGCAGACTTTTCGGCCTCTTCCAGTCGCCCTTCGGCGATCAGCACGCGCGCTCGCGTCTCGTCCACCTGCGCCGCCATGCCCACGTCTTTAAGTCTGACGAAAAGTGTGCGCGCGCGCGTTAGGTGCTCATGCGCCTCATCGTACCTGCCGATGGTGTGGAAGAGGAAGCCGAGGTTGTTCTCCAAGCCGGCGCAGTACCGCGTGTGGCCGGCCTGCTCGAGGTGAAAGCTCGCGGCGGCGTACTCTATGAGCGCCTGATCGAACATCTCCGGGCGTCGCTCGGCGCGACCGAAGTTTTCGAGCGTTGTAGCGAGCTGGTTGTGAAAAGAGCCTTTGAGCGCGTCGCTCTCGCTCGCCTCGACAATGGGCGCGGCCTCACGCAGGATTTCGAGGGCCACGTCGTAGCGATTGGCCGAACGCTCGACGAGGGCGTGGGTGATGAGCGCCGCCGCTCTTAATTCGACATCCGCCGACGAGAGACGGCTCAGCGCCTCTTTCAGCATCACGCGCGCCTCATCAAACGCGCCCTCTCGCCAGTAGCAGACGGCGATTGCCGTCTGCGCCTCGGCGACCTTCTTACCGCTCCCCGATTTCTCGAAGAGTGCGATGCTCTCGCTGATCAGGTTCTTGGCCGATTCCTGCGCGCCGTCAACTTGCCTTGCTCTCCCCAGACTGCTCGTCAGCCTCCCGACTTGCAACAGCGCCTCGGCGGCCTCGTCCGGGCCAAGCCCATCCACGTCGGGACGCTCGCCTATGCGACGCCATAGTCCGCCCAGCGCTTCGCGGGCCTTCTCGTAGTCGCCGGACTTCTCAAACGCCTTCGACATCTCGCAACGGAGTTTTACGTCCGCATTTATGGCAATGTCTAAATCGGCCATATATTTATGCCTGTGATTCGCTAAGCTCATGTGAGGCTA
>DASQLL010000210.1:0-6842 GCA_035630035.1 Pyrinomonadaceae bacterium
ACGAGGTATTACATGCAGGGCGGCGCATCCGAGAGTATGCGGAGTTAGACGTGCCGCTGGTGGTGATGGCCGAAAAGTACGGCACGGAACTGGAAGGCACGAACGTTAACGCGAGTCTCAGCGTGAGCGGTAACGACTGGATAACTTACCTCGAAGACCACGAACAGTTGAAGAATCTTATCGCACGCCTGCTCGTCAAGCCGTCAAAGTAGGATACTGCCCGCTACCCTGCGCGGCGCTTTTCGATGGCGAGGCGCACCCGTTCGTGAAACCAGAGTCACTCACAGACCAAGCCCGCGGTCGGCAGCCCTGAAGACCGAGCGGCAAAGATAAAGGCGCAGGTGCACAAAAGTGCCCTTGCGCCTCTACCTACTTTTCCCCTGCGATAAAACGGTCGAGACCTTCTGGCCGGCTTTGGGCTAACGCCCTCCGCCACCGCCCGACGATCCGCCACTGTCTTGGCCGCCGCCGCCGGAAGAGCCGCCCTGACCTCCGCCGCCGCCCTGGCCTCCACCGCCACCTTGGCTGCCACCACCACCACCTTGGCCGCCACCGCCGCCTTGGCTACCGCCGCCGCCCTGACCTCCACCACCGCCGGAAGAGCCGCCCTGCTGGCCGCCTCCGCCACCCGAAGAACCGCCTTGGCCTCCGCCGGAGCCGCCCTGATTCTGATCGTCTGCCATGATTAATTTCCTCCCTACGTTCGATACTGCGACGGGTCGAATAATCTATCGTCGCATGAAATTCTCTTGGGGGTTTGGCAATGGGTCGGCTTAGTTGATAACACGCGGAGCCGAGAGGGTCTGTACGCCTTCGGACTCACCGAACAATTTTTTAACAGGAAGCGGGCACAACTCGCGCGTTGTCGCCGCGTTGGTATGACTTCCGAGTTCCGTTGTATAAATACGGAGTAATAATCATCCGACTTACGAAATACCCGACCGGAGAAGTCTGAAAATGAACTACTACGACAGCGTCCTAAATCTCATAGGCCGCACGCCGCTCGTGCGCCTGAACCGCCTGACCGAAGGCATCAAGGCGACTATCTTAGCGAAGATGGAGAGCCTGAATCCCGGCTATTCGGTCAAAGACCGCATCGGCATCTCGATGGTCGAGGCCGCCGAAGCAGAGGGGACTCTGAAGGCCGGCGGCACGATCATCGAGGCCACTTCCGGCAACACGGGCATCGGTCTTGCGCTCGCGGCTGCGGTCAAAGGCTATCGCTGCATCTTCGTGATGACCGAGAAGGCTTCGGTCGAGAAGGTTCGTTACCTGAAAGCCCTCGGCGCGGACGTGGTCGTCGTCCCCGCAACGGCCAAGCCCGGAACGCCCGACCACTACGTCGAGACCGCGCGCCGCATCGCACGCGAGACGCCGAACAGTTTTTATCCAGACCAATACTCGAACCCGAACAACCCCGAAGCGCACTACCGCACGACCGGCCCCGAGCTTTGGGAGCAGACCGAAGGGCGCATCACGCACTTCGTCGCGGGCTTGGGAACGGGCGGGACGATTTCGGGCACGGGCAGATTTCTGAAGGAAAAGAACCCTTCGATCCGCGTCGTGGGCGCAGACCCATACGGCTCGGTCTTCAAGACCTACAAGGAGACGGGCCACACGCACGAGGTCACGCCCTATCTTGTCGAAGGCATCGGGCAGGAGGTCGTGCCCGCGAACGTTCACATGAAGTACGTTGACGAGATAATCAACGTCACCGACCGCGACTCGTTCGAGCTTTCGCGCCAGCTAGGACGCAAGGAGGGAATCTTCTGCGGAGGCTCGACGGGCACGAACCTCGCCGCCGCCTTGAAGGTCGCGCGCGACCTCGACGAGACGGGCGTCGTCGTCTTCATCGTCTGCGACACGGGCGAGCATTACCTGTCGAAGCATCACTCGGACGAGTGGCTCAAGGAGAAGCGACTCCTTGAGCCGAAGCGTATGAACGCCGGACTCATCAGCAGCACGAAGGGCGATCAAGAGACGCCGCGTCTGGTCACAGCCGCGCCGCAGGACACGGTGGGCGAGGTGCTTGCGAAGATGGACGAGTTCGGGCTGACGCAGATGCCGGTCATCGAGGAAGGCAAATCGGTCGGCGCGCTGCGCGAGAGCCGCATACTCGCCAAAGTCCTCGGCAACCGCGATCTTCTCGGCGCGCCCGTCAGCGACGTGATGGAGGCGAGTCTGCCCGTTGTTGACGTTGACGCGACCTCTACGGAGGTGACGCGCCTTCTGCGGCGCAACCCCGCAGTCCTCGTCGAAGAGTTCGGTCGCATCACAGGCATCATCACGCGCCACGACATGCTCGACGTTCCAAACTTCGGCGCGCGCTGATGCGTCAACTCGTCGTACAGGCCGCGTGGGTCATCTTTGGCCTTTGGCTGCTCGGCGGCCTGCTCACGCTTCTCAGTCTGCTGCGCCTGAAATTTCTAAAGCCGAGCACGGACGCGCGCCTCAAAAAATCTGACGCGCCGCTCGTCTCCATCCTCGTCCCCGCGCGAAACGAAGAGCGGCGCATACTGCGCGAGTGCCTTCGCTCGATACTCGCGCAGGATTATGCAAACTTCGAGGTCGTTGCAGTCAACGACCGCTCGACGGATGCGACGAGCGCTATCTTGCGCGAGCTTGCGTCGGGCGACGAAAGGCTGCGCGTCGTGGAAGGCGCGGAGACGCCCCGTGGCTGGCTCGGCAAACCTTACGCCTTGCAGCAGGCGCTCGAAGCCTCGCGAGGCGAGTGGGTTCTGATGGCCGACGCCGACATGATCTTTCACCCGGCGGCGCTGCGCACCGCGGTCGCATACGTTTCGGAGCGCGACGCAGATGCGCTCTCATACATTCCGCACTTCGAGGCCCGTTCTTTCTGGGAGAGAGTCTTCGTACCCGTCTGGGGCTGGGGCTTCCTGATTCTGTACCCGCTCGACATCGTCAACCACGCGCGCTCGCCGCTCGCCGTCGGCATCGGCGGCTTCTTCCTCATACGCCGCGCTTCGCTCGCGCCGCTCGGAGGCTTCGCAGCCGTGCGCGACGAAGTGCTCGACGACTTCCGCCTCGCCGGCTACCTGAAAAAATCCGGCGCGCGCGCCTTCGCCGAGTACGCGCCCGATCTTGCGCGCACGCGCATGTACACGAACCTCGCGGAGCTTTGGGAGAGCGCGACGAAGAACTGGTTCGCCATCGTCCGCTTCTCGCTCGCGCTCGCGACGGCGACGCTCGCGTGGATATTCTTCATCGGAATACTGCCCGCGCTGCTCGCCGCGCTGAGCGCGCTCGTGATCGCGCTCGGCTCCGCGGACGAGACGTGGCGGCGGCTATTCGTCCCGACCTTCCTGACGTGGATCGTGACCGTGCTGGTGACGGCGGCTGTCAACAGGGCGTTCCGCGTGCCCGCGCGTTACGCGCTGACGATGCCGCTCGGCTGGGCTTTGTGCTGCGCCGTTCTAATCGGCTCGGCCTTCGGAGTTGCTACGGGGCGGGGCTTAAATTGGAAAGGGCGAAAATTCTACGAGCACGCCGGGGTGAGTCCGCCGAAAGGAAAGGCCGGTCGGCGACGCTCACGTTAGCGGGCGCGACTGACCGGCGCTGAAGTCATGCTGAAGTCCGTTTCAATCAGACGCGCACGGCTCGCCTCTCGTAGAACGTAACCTTCAAATCGTCTCCGAGCGCGAGCGTGCCGGTCGCGTCGAAGCCTTCGAGGAAGCCCGCGGGCATGAACGTGTCCGCGCCCTCGACCGCGAGCGGGACTTCGGTGACGATCCAGCGCTCGATGTCTCCGCGAAACATCTCGAACACCTGCGCGCCGCCGATGATGAAGAGGTCGCACTTCAAATAATCCTTCAGCGACAGCACGGACAGCCTGTCTCTCATCCACGCGACCGACTCGCGCGGCTCTATCTCCTGACGGCGGCTCAGCACTATATTCAAGCGATTCGGCAGAGGCTTCTTCAACGTGAGCCACGTCTTGTAGCCCATCACGCATGCGTTGCCGGTCGTCTGCGCCTTGAAGAACTTCATGTCGGCGGAGTAGTGCCACGGAAGCTTTCCGCCTTTGCCGATTGCGCCGTTCCTGTCAACCGCCACGATGCCGATTATCGCCATTTTAGAAGTGTCTCGAACTGTAGCTAGAGTGTAATTGGGAGATTGATTCACCGCCGCAGGCACAGAGGGCGCAGAGGGGGCGCAGAGAGAATTCAACCCTCTGCGCTTCCTCCGCGTCCTCTGCGCCTCTGCGGTGAACTGAACAGTCAAAACGCTCAACTCAAAAAAACAATACCTGAACCACCTTAGACGGCGACGGGCGCTTCTATCTTGCCGTGCGAGCGGTAGCCGACGAGGTTCAGATGCTCGTAACGAAACGCGAGCAGACCTTCGATGCCGCGCATGTAGCCGTCCTCGTCGCGGATTTCGAGGCGCGGCAGTGGCATCGGCTCACGCGACAGCAACTCTTCGACCTGCGCGAGATGATTCTTGTAGATGTGTAGGTCGCCGAACGTGTGTATGAAGTCGCCGACATCAAGCTCGCAGACGTGCGCGACCAAGTGCGTCAGCAGCGCGTAGGAGCTGATGTTGAAGGGCACGCCGAGGAATGCGTCCGCCGAGCGTTGATAAAGCTGACAGTGAAGCACGCGCCCGCGCTCGACCTTGAATTGAAAGAGCGTGTGGCAAGGCGGCAGGTCAACCGAGTCCGCGACGCGCGGGTCCCAGCCTGTGACGATGAGGCGGCGCGAGTTCGGGTTGTGCCGAATCTCACGGACGAGTCGCGCTATCTGGTCAACGCCATCGCGCGCGGGGTAGTGGCCGCCGAACGAGCGCCATAGGTAGCCGTAGACGGGGCCGAGGTCGCCCTCCTCGCGTCCGAAGCGGCTCGTGTGTGCAGCGTCCGCCCACTCCTTCCAGATGTCAACGCCGTGCGCGCGCAAAGATGCTTCGTTAGTGTCGCCGGAGAGAAACCAGCGCAGCTCTTCAAAAATCCAGCGGAAGGGAACTCGCTTCGTCGTGACGATGGGGAAGCCTTCGCGCAAGTTAAAGCGCGTCTGGTAGCCGAAGCACGAGACGGTGCCGACGCCCGTGCGGTCTTGATGCTCCGAGCCGTGCGCGAGGACGTGCTTGAGAAGGTCTTGATACTGTCTCATGCCGCCGTGCCGTCCGCTTCGCTTAATAAGAAGTCGAGTGATTCGCCGTGCGAGGTGTCGCGCGGCTCTTCGCTTTTGAGAAAAAGACGCGCGGGCTTGCCGCCGATGAGTGTAAGACGCTCGCCCTCTAGGCGCAGCATCGTGCCCTCCCAAAGCGCGACGACGCGCACGCCGGGGTTCGCGTGCGTGAACTCCGTGAGGCGTTCGTCGCGCGTCTCGCCGTTGTGGTTGGGCAGTTGCGCGTTCGTGTAGTGCGGGTTTATCTGGAACGGGACGAGGCCGAGCGCGCTAAAGCTTGGCGGCTCGACGATGGGCATGTCGTTCGTCGTCCTGATGGAAGGGCCTGCGACGTTCGACCCCGCGCTCCAACCGACGTAAGGCGTGCCGCGCCCGACGCGCTCGCGTATCGCCTCGACCGCGCCCGCCTCGTAAAGCCCGCGCAGGAGGTGGAACGTGTTGCCGCCGCCCACCGCGATTGCGTCCGCGCGCTCGATTGCCGCGCGCGAGTCCGTCGTCTCGTGAAGCGACTCGATCTCGAAGCCCATCGGGCCGAAGACTTGACGCACGCGCGCGGCGTACTCGTCGTAAGTCTTGGCGACCGCGGCGAACGGCACGAAGAGGACACGGCGAACGCCTTCGCCGAGGAAGCTCTTGACCGCGCCGCGCGCGAACTCGGTCGGCTCTGCGCCGATCAGCTCCGAGCCGTTGCTGAGAAGGAGGAGTCTTTTGTTCGTCATTACTCTTTGATAATTTTCGACCGCCGGAGCGAGATGATAACACCACTCAGCCGCCCGCGTGAGCATCCATGCGTTTGATCTCGTCTTGCAGCGCGCGGCGCTCGATGAGCAACCGCAGGAAGAGCTTTCGGCGGCGCACGATGAGCAGAATGGCCTTGAACCAGCCGCGCAAGTCGTAAAGCTCTTCGAGCGAGCGCATCGCGACGTACCCGCACAGAATCGAGAGCGGCAGCGCGACGAGCGACGCGCGCCAATCAATCCAGAAGAACGCGAGCGCGCTCAATACAAGCCACGTGAGGGGCATCAACAAAATGGCCGCGAGAATTTTAACCGTCGGCGCGATCTCGTCAACGCCGTGCGTCGGGTAGAGCCGCGCGAGCAGTGTGCATGCGAGATACGCGGGGAGATGAATTAACGCGCCGACGATTGTGAGCGGAAGAAGCAGCAGAATGACGCCCACGCGCAAGATGAAGTGTCGGAAGACGTGCCAGGCCGAGTGGCGCGAGAGCTGCAAATTTTCGGGCGCGATGCCGATGCGGCGCAGCTCCTCTTCGTGGCGCAGAATTCGCCCGCGCAGCTCGGCTCCTTCCGCCGCCGAGAGGCGCGCGAAAACCTCCGACGACAAACGGCGCAGGAAGTCGAGACGCTCGGCCAGCGGCACTCTCACATTCAACCCCTCGAAGACCGAAGAGAAAAGCCGCTCGGCCTTGCGCGCAACGTCCAGTTCGCCTTCGGTCTCGACGTTGAGCGTCACCCCGCGCAGAGCATCCTCGATGCGCGCCGAAAGCTCGCGCACGGCCTCGCGCGGCGGCTCGCCTTGCTCGTCAAGCTCGACCGCGCGGACTTCAAGCGGAGCGCCGAAGCGCAGCAGCGCCTCGCTTCTAAACGAGGTCTTCGACGTGTAGTAAAGGCCGACCGGAACGATCTTCAGAGAAGGATGAAGGCGGAAGGATGAAGGATGAGTTGAAGCAGACGGGGA
>DASQLL010000211.1:0-22036 GCA_035630035.1 Pyrinomonadaceae bacterium
CCAGTCGTAGCAAAGTTCCTGTTGGGCCAAGCGCAGGCGGCGGTCAACGCGAAGTGGCAGCAGTACAAGCGTATGGCGGAAAGGCCGTGAATCGTGAATCGTAAATCGTGAATAGAAAAACTCTGTTCTGACGATTTACGATTCACGATTTACGATTTACAAATATGGACTTGACCACATCGTATATGGGCCTGCGGCTGAAGAATCCGGTCGTCGCGTCGGCCTCGCCGCTGTCCGGCACGCTCGACGGAATCCGACGGCTTGAGGACGCGGGCGCGTCCGCCGTCGTCATGTACTCGCTCTTCGAGGAGCAGATTTACTTTCAAAGCTTTTACATTGACTACCACCTCAGCCACGGCACGAACAGCTACGCCGAGTCTCAGAGCTACTTCCCGGAGATGCAGGAATACGATGTCGGCCCCGACGAGTACCTGCGTCAGATTCACGCGGCGAAGATGGCCGTTAACATCCCCATCATCGGCAGCCTCAACGGCATAACGCCGGGCGGCTGGATCGAGTATGCGCGTCTCATACAGGAAGCGGGCGCGGACGCGCTTGAGCTGAACGTCTACTTCATCCCGGCCAACCCATACGTGAAGGGCGAGTCGGTCGAGGAGCTATACCTCGACATACTGCGCGACGTGAAACGCTCGGTCTCGATTCCCGTCGCCCTCAAGCTAAGCCCTTACTTCAGCTCGGTCGGCGACATGTCGCGTCGGCTCGTTGACGAGGGCGCGGACGCGCTCGTCCTCTTCAATCGCTTCTACCAACCCGACTTCGATATTGAAAAGTTGGAGGTCGAGCCGCGCCTCGTACTCTCGCGCTCGCACGACCTGCGGCTGCCGCTCTGCTGGGTCGCGATACTCTACGGCGAGCTTCTGACGGACTTCGCCATCACGAGCGGCGTGCATACCTACGAGGACGTTCTGAAATCCTTAATGGCGGGCGCGAGCGTGGCGATGATGGCCTCGGAGCTTTTGCAGAACGGTGTGGGGCGCATCACGGAAATCCTCGCAGAGATCGAGGAGTGGATGGAGCGCAACGAGTACGTGTCGGTCAGACAGATGATCGGCAGCATGAGCCGGACGAACGTCGCCGACCCGACCGCGTTCGAGCGTGCGAACTACATGAAGATGCTGGCCTCGTATCGTAAGTCAGAGGTCGGAGGTTAGAGGTCGGAGGTCAGTGAAAAGCCGTCGTCAGCTAAACCCATGATGTGTATCTCAAGCTTAACGTCATAGACATTTTCACTGACCTCCGACCTCTGACCTCTTTTCCGAAGGAGATGAAAGATATGTCAACGAAAGACGAGAGAGACGTGCTGGAACTTTTAAAAGCGGAACTGGATCACATCGAGAAGGGCGGCTACGGGCGTCCGGTGCGGACGCCTTGGAGGCCGACCTCGGTCTTTCAGGATTCGCTCACCTGCCTCAACTACGGGTATCCGTACCGCGCGCACCCTTGCAGCGAATGCTTTCTCGACGAGCTTGTGCCGCCCGGCGAGCGCGCCGCCGCGGTTCCCTGCCACCACATCCCGCTCGACGCCGAAGGCACGACCGTCGAGGAGATCGAGTCGGAAGAGAATCAGCAGAAACTAGAAGAGAAAGTCAAAACGTGGCTGCGCGCGAAGATCAAAGAGATCGAGGACGAGCGCGCTCTGCCCGTCTTGAACTGAGAGCGCGATCATGTGCGTTGCGCTGACAAGTCTGAGCCTGCTCATGCGTCGTCTCGCGGTCGCGGCCTTCGGCCTGTGGCTGTGCGGCGCGGGATGCGCTCTGTGCTGCGTGCCGTCAGGCTCAGACGCGCACGCGCAAACGCTCGCCGCGACTTTAGCGAACGCGGCTCCGTCGGATGACGCACGTGCGTTAGCGGCGGCTCATTGCCCGGCGCATGCACGTGCGTCGCACAGCGAAGCGGGCGGTTACGTTCTCGTATCCGCGTCCACCCGAAAGCCTTCGCCGACAGGCGACCATGCAGACACGTGCTGCGATAGAACCCGCCAAACTTCAGACGCCGCGCGAAAGCAGCATCCGGCGAGTGAACGGGCAGCCCCCGCGCGCGGCGAGTTTTCGTGGACTGACGATGCCGCGCGCGAAGTCAGCCGCCCAGCCGCGCGGGGCCGTTCGCCGGACGGTCGCGCGACCCATGTCCGCTACTGCGTGTTCCTGATCTAGCCGAGGGTTAGGAGAACGCCGGCGAGACGCTTCGCCGGTCGGCTTTTCAGAGACCCTAAGGAACAGTCAGGAGCATCGAAATGAGAAACGTAAAAATTTTGGTGGTCGTTATCCTGCTCGCGCTCGCAGGGGCGGTCTACACCGTCGCGAGCGCAACGCAGGACGCCGCGAAGACGCAGGAAACGACGAAAGCAGCGAAGAGCTGTTGCCAGAAGCACAGCGCCGCGCAGGCCACAAGCGGCGGCGCGACGGCTAAGGACGGCGCGAGCTGCTGCGCGGGCGGATGCTGCGGCGGGTCGTGCGACGTTGACCACAAGGGTGGTCACGCGGCGATGCAGCATACGGTGATGCAGAACGCCGAAGCGAATGGCGCGAAGTCGGAAGCTTGCTGTGGCTGCTCTTGCTGCGCGGGTGGTAGCTGCCCCATGAATCAAAAGGCATCGGCGACCGGGCGGGCCACGCGCACGGGCGAGAGCTGCTGCGAGGAAGGCGCGGCGTGCTGCAAAGACGGCGGGAAGGACTGCTGCAAGACGCGCAAGTCTGACGCTGGGCAGACAGTTGCCAAAGCCGACAACACGAAGGGCGAGGCCGCGGCGAGTTGCTGTGGCGGCTCGTGCGCGTGTTGCCGAGGCCACGCCGGACACGAGGCGAAAACGGGCGGGCAGTAAGTGATACCCGCAAGCGAAGGGGCGCTGGGCCATGGCCCAGCGTCCCTTCGCTTTGGCCGCTTACCTAAAACCGACTAACGCCGACCCTGCCCGACGGGTCAAAGGATGAGGGTTTTCGTGAATCAAACCGTTGTCGCACCTCTCCATGCGGCGAGCCGCTTCGGAGAACTGAAGCACATGATCGGCAACACGCCGTTGCTGGAGATTCGTTTCCTCTTCAGGGGCAGGGCGCGCGCGATCTACGCCAAGGCCGAACACCTTAACATGACCGGCAGCATCAAGGATCGGATGGCGTTCCACATCCTGAAGAGCGCGTATCGCGCGGGGGCCATCCGGCCCGGCGACCGCATAGCCGAGGCGACCTCCGGCAACACGGGCATCTCGCTTGCAGCCATCGGGCGCGCGCTCGGCCACGAGGTTCGCATCTTCATGCCCGACTGGATGAGTCGCGAGCGTGTGGCTTTGATAAAGAGTCTGGGCGCGCAGGTCGTCCACGTCAGCCGCGAGCAGGGCGGCTTTCTTGGCAGCATCCGCATGGCGGAAGAGCTTGCCGACAGCGACGCGCGCGTCTTCCTGCCCCGGCAGTTCTCGAACGCGGCCAACGTCGAGGCGCACGAGCAGACGACCGGGCCGGAAATCTGGTGGCAGCTACACTCGCGCTCACTTCAGCCGGACGCCTTCGTCGCGGGCGTCGGCACGGGCGGAACGGTGATGGGCGTCGGGCGTTACCTGCGCCGGCAGAAACCCTCCGTCCGTCTCCAACCGTTGGAGCCTGCCGAGTCGCCGACGCTCTCGACCGGGCCACAAGACCGGGCGACATCGCATACAGGGCGTCTCCGACGAGTTCATCCCTTCGATCCTCAATCTCGAAAAACTCGACTCGGTCGTCTCAGTCCACGACGGCGACGCGATCCTGATGGCGCAGAAGCTCGCCTCACGCCTCGGCCTCGCTGTCGGCATCTCTTCGGGCGCGAACTTCCTCGGCGCGCTCAAGGTGCAGCACGAGTTGGGCGCGCAGGCGGTCGTCGCCACAGTCTTCCCCGACGACAACAAGAAGTACCTCAGCACAGACCTTCTCGGCGAAGAGCCTGTGCGCGACGGCTACCTCGCGCCCGGCGTAGAGCTTTTGAGTTATCGTGCGCTCAAGCGCGTGTGTTATACGTGCTTCGAGCCGGAAGAACTTGGGATGAATTTCTTGGAATCGGCCTAGAGATTTCATCGCGTGTCGCGGGGGAGAGGTTTTCTGTGCCCGATTTACTCCAAGCCATACACGACCTCGAAACATTCACCAGCCCCAGCCTCACGCGGCGGATTGCGGCATTAGAATCCGCGCTCGCGGATGCGGATGCCGACTCTTACGCCGCCGTCCTTGCAGATGAGTCCATCTCACGCGACTTACTCGCGGGCGCTTACCTTTTGAAACGTACAGCCAGCCAAATCCATTTGGTAATTCACGCGCTCGGTATCCTCCTCGTCATCCCTCGCATTATTGAGCCGGGCGAAAGGGTCGAATTGCTGTTTCCGAACCGGCCTACTTGCCGCCCTCGTCGGCGGGAGAGGTTTTGACCGCCGTATGGCCCCGCGCGCCCATCTTTTCGAGGTCAGAGCGAAGGCGCGGGAGCGCTGGGTTCTGCGGGCTTACCGCTTCGAGCTTCGCGAGCGTCGCGCGTGCGGCCTCCGCGTCGCCCTTCGTGGTGAGCGCGACGACGAGGTTCTGGAGTGTCGGGACGTGTTTGGGGTCGCGTTCGAGCGAGGCTCGGAACTCGCGGACGGCGCGCTCGATGTCGCGTGGCTCGCGAAAGAAGAAGGTGAGGCCGAGGTCTGTGCGTAGGTTTACGTCGTCGGGCCGTTGGCGGAGCGCGGCTGTGTACCACTTCTCCGCCTCCTCAAACCGCTCGGCGTCGAAGTTCGTGTTCCCCAAGCCCGTCAGCACGTCGAGATCGTCGGGACGGAGCTTGTTGGCGCGCGAGAAGAATTTAATCGCGTCGTCGTAGCGGTGCGCCGAGTAATAAAGCTGCGCGGCTTTAGTCTGTGCTTCAAAGTTGTCGGGCTGTTCCGTGGCGAGTTTTGCCGCCGTCTCGACCACCTCCGCGCTCGGCCCCGCTGCCGCACCTTCAATCGGCGGATGATCGGGCGGGAGGCCCGCCAACTGTTGCGTCTGACCGACGACTGCGCTTTGCGCCGCCGCGTAGCCCTGACGGTTCGCAGTGTTGGCGAAGGCGAAGCCGACGATGAAGCCGAGCAGCGCGCCGATGACTGTGTAAAGGATGTTCTCTTTCTTCACTTATTCACCTCTCTGTTTTTCGATACGCTTTTGTGGGCGCGTCCCTCATGCTTTCGATAGCCCTTGTTTCATGCGTTGGCTGTCTGTAGGTTGAACGTGTCGGCGAGAGCGACTTTCACCGACGCCTCGATTTGCGATTCGCCTTCGAGTCCGAAGCTGTCGAGCCACGCGCGGACGTTCTCCGCGCCGCCGGTGTCGAAGGAGCGGCGCAGGCGTTGGATGAGCGGGTGCGAAATCTTGTTGACGGTCGCCGCGAGCATCCGCTCGACTGCACGCTCCTGCGCGGGGCTTAGGTCGCCGAGGCGTGCGCGCTGGCGTCGAAACTCCTCCTCGGCGATGCCTTGCATCCTCCCCTTGAGTGAGGCGATGACGGGGCTGATGTCGAGGGCGCGCAGAGCTTTCAGGAACTCGGCGATCTCTGCCTCGATGATTCGTTCGGCGCGCGCCGCCTCGCGCTCGCGCTCACGAAGGTTCGAGGCGACTACGGATTCCAGATCGTCCACGTCGAAGACGAAGAGGTTCGTGACCTCGCCGACCTTCGGGTCTACGTTGCGCGGCACGCTGATGTCTATGAAAAACGATGGGCGGTTGTGACGCAGCTCAAGAGCCGCGCGCGCCATCTGCGGCGTAATGAGAAACCGGCGCGCGCCCGTTGAGCAGACGATGATGTCGGCCTCGGCGAGGAACGAAGGGAAACGCTCATACGGAATCGCTTCGCCGCCGAACTCCGCGGCGAGCCTCAGCGCCGTCTCGTGCGTGCGGTTAGCGATGAGGATGCGCGAGACGCCGTTCTTGACGAGATGCCGCGCCGCAAGCTCAGCCATCTCGCCCGCGCCGATGAGCAGCACGGTGCGCCCTTCGAGCGTGCCGAGGATTTTGCGCCCAAGTTCGACCGCCGCGTAAGAGATCGAGACGGCGCACGAGGCGATGTTCGTCTCGGTTCGCACGCGCTTGGCCGCGTGGAAGGCGTTGTGCATCAGGCGATGAAGCGTGCGGCCCGCCGTGCCCGCATCGCATGCGTCGGCGTAAGCCTGCCGCACCTGACCGAGAATCTGCGGCTCGCCCAGCACCATCGAGTCGAGCGAAGAGGCGACGCGGAAGAGGTGACGCACGGCCTCTTCTTCCGTGTGCTCGTAAACGTACTCGCCGAGGTCTTCGCCGGAACACCCGCCCTTCGACGCGAGCAAGTCCGCAACGCGCGACCTACCTTCATCAAGGCACGCAGGACTGAGGTCAACCAGCAGCTCGACGCGGTTGCACGTCGAAAGGATCATCCCCTCGCGCACGACCTCGCCATCAACAAGAGCGCGCAAACTTTCGCCGAGCGAGTCTTTCGCGAACGCGAGCCGCTCGCGCACCTTGATCGGCGCCGTCTTGTGGCTAACTCCTGTAAGGACGAGTGTCATATCTAAAAGCGGTGATAAGTGATGAGTGATAAGTGATAAGAGAAAGCAGTTATCTTTCCTTATCACTTATCACTTCCTCATGCGTAAGAGTGCATTCCCGGCAGCAGGTAGCTGACGCCGAGGTACGTGAAGAGGATGAGCAGGAACGCTACCAGTGCGAAGTAGGCCGCGGGTCGTCCCGTCCAGCCGCGTGTGATTCGCACGTGGAGGAATCCGCCGTATGTGAGCCACGCGACGAGCGCGCCCACTTCCTTTGGATCCCATCCCCAGTAGCGCCCCCAAGACTCGTTTGCCCACACCGCGCCCGTGATGAGCAGGAGAGCTAGGCCCGCGAAGGTGATGCCGGCGGTCTTGTACATGAGCGAGTCAATCTTCTCTAAGCTTGGCAGAGCCTCGCGCAAACGCTCGGTGCGGAAGCTGAAGACGATGACGAAGAGCGTCGCGACCGCCGCCGTGATGAGCGCCGAAAGCTCCACGGGGTTCGCGCGCAGGCTCAGGAACAGCTCGTCGCCGCGCGAGCGCATGAACCCCGCGGCCACGCTTTCAAGCTGAGCCGGCGCGAGAGCTGCGATCTGCGCGTTGCTCATGCCGTCCTGCTCCAGAAGGTACGCGCCGAAACGCGCGTACTGCCGCGGGTCTATGCGCTCTAAGACGCTCGTGATGTTCTTTAACTGCGAGACCAGCACGGCGACGGTGCCGACTTGCGCGACGAGCGAGAGTTTCAAGAGCCTGTGCCCCCACCTGCGCGCCCTTTCGTCGTTCTTCGCGAGGTACACGCCGAACGTGGCGACGACGCCCGCGAGCAGAAGTCCCGAAAGCGAGATCATCCAGCCGACGTAAGGGATGTCCGCGCGCAGCGGCAGAGACATCCGTGAGCTGCCGAGCAGCGTCGAGGCGCTGTAGGTTCCGAAGGTCGAGGGCGCGAAGACCGAGAAGCGGCTGACGGTTGCGAAGACCGCGAGCGCGAACAGGCTCGTCCAGAGCGCCATCGCCTCCGACTTCACGCCGTCCTTCAAAAGATAGACGACCGCGACGGCGAAGCAGACGAGCGCGACGCCGTAGGAGAGCGAGGCCGTGCCGACGTGTATGGGCCGCCAGTAGGAGTCGAGCACCGCAGGTAGATTCGCGATCTCGCTTCCGATGAAGCGCGCCAGCACGAGTATGAGCGCGGCGAGCGGAAGTGAGAGCGCGCCGACGAAGCGGAAGTTCTTGCGGTGCGCGATCACGAGTGTAGTTATCCCAGCGCCGAAGGCGAACGCGAGGCTCATGTCGTAAAGGTTCGTGAACGGGATGTAGCGGAAGGCCCAAGGCATCTCGCCGCCCTGACGCGCGATCACCTGTAGCTCGCGGTCGTAGGTCGCGACCCAGCGCACGCCCCAACTCGCGAGGTTGAAGAAGACGCCGCCCGTCGCTGCCCAAATGCCGATGCGCCTGAAGAGATTCGACGGCGCGTAGAGGTCTGTCAGGTGGAAGATGGCCGCCGTCAGATAGCACGCTAAGGCGAGGAGCATCAGCGCGCCGTCCGTGATGAAGCCTTCGCCCCCGGCGCGCAGCCTCCAGAACGAGACGAGCGCCGCGCCGCCAACCGCCAACGCAACGGGCATGTACGACGCGAGGGCTGCTGTCTCAATCTCGAAGCGGGGCGCGAACGCCGCGGGCGTTTGTTTCAGAACTCTACTCATAATTCGGATGCCTCCGTCGCGCTCAGTTCTCTGACGAGCCGCTTGAAGCGGTCTTCAAAGGCGAGTCGGTTGCGGCTCGTGTTGCCGCCCAAAGTGATTTCAAAGTTCGCGCCCTCGCCGCGCGTGACGAGCGCCCAGACGCGCTGGTGTGAGAACAGAAAGACGGCTGCGAGCGTCAGCATGAGCAGTGTGAAGCCGACGTAGACGACCGTAGCGCCGGGGTCTTTCTGAACCGAAAGGACGTGCGCCGCGCCCACCTTCTCGAAGCCCGCAAGCTCTACACGGTAGCTACCTATCGCGCGCCCGACCATCGGCCCTACCCCTGCCGCCGAAGGCTCGAAGGCGAAGCCGCGCGCCGCCTCACCCGAAGCATTGACGATCTGTATGGCCGCGGCGGGGTTGTTGTACTCAGGCGATTTGGAGTCGCCGCGACTGCCGTTGAGGACGAAGTCGGAGTAAAAGCCTGCGAACTTAACGACGCTGCCGTCGGAGAGTTGCGCCGTCCCATTGCGCATGAGGCTGATCTCTTCGGCCTTCGCGCCCTGCTGGTCGGGCGTGACACGGAGCATTATCGAGCGCGCCTTGCCGTCGGCGATGAAGCTCGACTGGAAGAAGCGGTAGCCGCGGTAGTCGAAGGGCGTGTTCATGTGAACGACGCCTTCCGTCACCCCGCGCTCAGGGTCTTTGATTCGGATGGTCGTGAGCCAGTCGAGCGTGTTGACGGGCGAGGTCGGGCCGGTCTTGTCTATGAGCTTCTGCTGTATGTCCGTGCATTCGACCTCGAAGGGGAGCTTGACGGTCAACTGCCGCGCGCGGTCAAGCTCGAACACGGTCTCGGTCATCTCGGAGGCAGACTCGCCGGGGCCGAAAGCGACCTGCCCCGTGTGGCCGAGCTGCGCCGTCAAGAAACCTCCGACGAAGATGACGAGAAGCGCGACGTGGACGGCGTAAGCGCCCAGACGGTTCCACGCGCCGCGCTCGGCGAAGATGAACGTCTTGCCGTCGCGCTCGGTGACGGTCGTTTTCCAACCTAGAGAACGGCACGCGGCGGCGACGCGCGAGGCGACCCTTTCCGAGTCGTCGTCACGCACGGCGACCGCCGCGTGCTGCTCTTGCCCGCCGAGCCATTGAAGGGAGGCTTCGAGCTTCGGGCGGGAGATGAAAGTCCACGCCTTCGGGAAGTTGTCAATCGAGGAGAGGACGATGTTCAGGGAGAGGACGAGAAGGAGCGCGTTGAAGTACCACGTGTGATAGATGTCGAAAAAACCGAGCTTGCCGTAGAGCAGCTTCTGCGAGGGCGTAAGCTCCGCGTAATACTTGTTGAAGCCTTCCATGTTGGCCTGCATGACGATCATACCGACCATGCAGGCCGCGGCGAGTATGACCAGCAGCGCAACGCCGAATCGAACGGAGCTGAGCTGGAGCATCAGCCGATCAATTGCGGAGATGGGCGATTTGGTCTCGACCGTGGTTTCGCTCAGTGTCGCGCCGTGCGCGTCTCTCATCGCCGACATCAGTTTTACCTTTGTATTGATTCGCCGAAATGCTGTTGACTCGAATCACGTCTCTGAACGAAGCGCCCCTTGACGCCGACCGAAATGGCAACTGATGTGCCAACGCGCGACTCGTCGCCTGCGCCCCGGCGGCGCGAGTCTTACGACTGGCCCTCGGCGGGCGATGTTTGCGGGCGCGGCGCGCTCCCTATATGTGTGTTAAGACACAGACAGCCTTTACCTTCCTGTGTTACTCATAAATTTCAACATGTGATAGGCAGAGCTACTGTGTGTTCCGTAGAGTCGAGGTGCCGCGCAGGCTAAGGCTCATCTTCCTGATTATTCGTGTGGCGACCCCGTCGGCATCGGCGCTCTCTTTTGTCACGCGGTTAAAGCCGGGGAATTTCTCGCAGCCGTGGGTAATTCTTCACACAAGCGATCCTCTGCATGCGCCTCTGTAGATTCGATCTGACGGTGCTGACGGCATCTCCCTCTCGCCCGCGAAAAAGTTAATCTTTCGCGCCGGGAGATGGATTCTCCCTCCTCGCTCCCGCGCCGCGCGCACCAAGTGCCCACGGTTTTCCTTGCTCCGGAACGGTCATTGCTATCTCTGTGCACAGAAGTACCGGCGACAACCGCTCGGAGCGATTGCTGCGCCGAGAAATTCCTGCCGCCGGAATCAGTAGAGAAAAGGGACGGGTGGCAGATTCCTTCGCCTTTGACACATCAGCCCGGCCTTCGAGCTATCACACTTTCGGCAAAGGTTCCCCTCGCGCGGAGGCGTTGACGGTGGACGAACGACGACAACAAATCTTGATTCCCGCCACAGCCGGCACGCCCGCGCGCTGGCTGTGGCGGCTTTCCGTTTTCTTAGCACTCATCAGCTGGAGCGCCTTCGCGGCGGAGACCGAAAGCGACTTCCCGCGCGGGGCAAAAAGTTTGGAGGCGAAATATGAATAGGCTGAAGACCATTAAGTGGGCGCTGGTCGTGGCTTGCGTGATAGGCGTCGCGCTGCTCTTGGGCGGCACGTCGCTCTTGCGCTCGACGACCGCGAACACGCAAAAGCCGTCGTCCCAGCCGCAAGTCAAGGCCGCTCAGCCCGGCGACTACGTCGGCGAAGACACGTGCACGACCTGTCACGCGGATCAGGCCGAGCACTACGCGAAGACGGCGCACGCCAAGCTCAAGAAGGAGTCGAGCTGGAAAGGCAAGGTCGTCGGCTGCGAGTCGTGCCACGGCCCCGGCAGCGCGCACGTCGAGACGATGGGGGAGGCAATCGGCAACGGCACAGACCCCTCGCAGGTCAAGGACAAGAAGATCGTTTACCTCTCGGCGCTCTCCCCGAAGGAAGCTTCCGAGTCGTGCCTTCAGTGCCACGCCGGTCGCGAGGAGCACAACAACTACAGGCGCGGCGAGCACTGGCGCAACGACGTAGGCTGCATCAACTGCCACTCGTCGCACTCGCCGACCACGGGCACGAACAGGGCAGGCTCGAACGTCTACGTCTCTCAGGCGAACGCGGAAAAACCCGGCTTCGCCACCGGGAAAATGCTGCGCGCGAGCGAGCCGCAGCTCTGTATGCAGTGCCACACCGAAACCAAACACCAGTTCAACATGCCCTTCAAGCACAAGGTGCTCGAAGGCGCGATGAAATGCTCGGACTGCCACAACGCGCACGGCGGCTTCGAGCAGAAACAGGCCCGACTCGCCACGGGCGCGGACGCGGCCTGTCTGAAGTGCCACACCGACAAGCAGGGGCCGTTCACGTACGAGCACGCGCCCGTCAAGACCGAAGGCTGCGCCTCGTGCCACACGCCGCACGGCTCGGCCAACCCTCGGCTCCTGAGGACGAGCGCCGTCGCGCAGCTCTGCCTTGAGTGCCACACGCAGGATCACGGCGTCGGCGCGCTGGAGCCGGTCGGCCCCGCGCACAGGCTCGATTTGCAGTACAGAGATTGCACGGCCTGTCACGTCAAGATTCACGGATCGCATACCAGTCCGGTCTTCATGAGATGAGGACGGATGCCGAAGAGAAACAGCACGGAAGGCTCAAATGTTTTATTGAGCTAAGAGGATGGACAACATGAAAAGCAAAGTTACGCACCTGCTGCGCGGACTCGCGGGACTGGCGCTGTGTCTGGCGCTCACAGCCTCGGTCGCCATGGCGCAGCAGCCAACGCCAAGCCCGCAGAAGTCCGCCGATGCTAAGACTCAAAGCGCCGCCTCTTCCGAGAAGAAAGAGGACACTGGGGACTATGACATCACTTCCAGCGTGGAGATCGGCTACCGCGGTCTTAGAGTTGACGGCGACCTCAACAAGTATCAGAGCGACCTCAATTACAAGGCAGGCCCGCGCCTCTTCGATTCGAGCATGCTCGTGCAGGCGAAAGAGGGCGCAGGCGGCCCCTTTGATACTCTGCTCGTTACGACAACAGGCTGGGGCGCAGACCCCAACGGCCACCTCCGAATCAGCATGGAGAAGTCGAAGTGGTATCGCTTCGACGGAAACTATCGCCGGTTCAAATATTTCAGGTTCCTGAACAACATCGCGAACCCCTTCTACACGACCCGTCCGACCGACCCCGCGACGGGGCAGCACGGCTACGACACGCGGCAGCAGGTCGGCGATTTCGACCTCGTCATTCTGCCGAAGCATAAGCGCGTCCGCTTCAACGTCGGGTTCTCGCCGACGCGCTACAGCGGCCCGGTCTTTACTACGTGGCACTACGGCGGCGACGACTTCATGCTGCTGTCTAACGCCAAGTACCGCTCGAACGACCTGCGCGTAGGAGCAGACCTGAATCTCGGCCCCGTTGATCTCTCGTTCATGCAGGGCTTCCGCCGCTTCAAGGACGAGAGCTTCATTGACGACCAGAACATCAACCTCGGCGTCAACCCGGCGCTCTCGAACGCTTTCCTTAGAAGCATCGAGCGCATCCAGCCCGTCGAAGGCAAGGTCAACTACAGCCGCCTGAGCGCGCACACGCTGCTCGCCAAACGTCTCGACATCACGGGCCGCATCATCTACAGCAGCGCGCGGAGCGACTTCAACTGGGTCGAGAGCGTCATCGCCGACAACTTCAACGTCCGCATCACCAACATCCCCGGAGCCATCAACCCGCCCAACATCCTGACGCTCGGCCAGTGGAACTTCGTCGGCGACGCCAAGCGCCCGAACACGCTCGGCGACATCGGCATAACCTACCGTGCGACCGACAGGCTCAGGCTCTCGAACACGTTTCGCGTCGAGACCTTTCAGGTCAATGGCGGCGCGGCCTACCGTGGCATCTTCAACCTGACGCGCGCGAACGGCACGGGCGCGGTCTCGCTCCAGCCCGCAGGCTCGGCCTTCGAGACGACCAAGTACCGAAAGGTGCAGAACACCTTCGAGGGCGACTACGAGTTCAGCGACCGCTACTCGATGCGCTTGGGCTTTCGCCACGGCAGGCGGCACATCGAGACGTTCTTCCACGGCGCGAACCTCGCCAGCAACGGAGCGCCGCCGCTCGCGGACGATTCGCACGAGGAGGACAACCAGACCAACACCGTCATGTTCGGCTTCAAGGCTCGACCTGTGAAGGGCTGGACGTTCTCGCTCGACGTGGATCACGGCTCGTCCGACAACGTCTTCACGCGCACCGGCAATTACAACTTCACGAACATACGCGCGCGCAGCCGCTACTCCGTCACGCGCAAGCTGCGTTTCAACCTCGCCTTCTTCGCGCGCAATAACGCGAACCCCTCCGAGATTGATGTCAACGGAAGCTCGGTCTCGCTCGCCGATTTCGGTGTGGACATCAAGTCGAGGGTATTCAGCTCGTCCTTCGATTGGACGGTCAACGACAAGCTCTCATTCGGCACGGGCTACAACTACACTTGGCAGAACAGCGACGCCGTTATCGAGTACGCCTTCGGCGCGGGCGTTCCGAACGCAGGCATACGCGGCCACAGCCTGTACTTCATGAGAAACAACTTCTTCAACTTCGACGTTGTGGCGCAGCCCTTCAAGCGCGTCAGCTTCTACGCGGCCTACCGCGTCAACAAGGACACGGGGCAGGGCGACCGGCGCTCAGCCCCGGCCATTGGGTCGGGCGTGCTAATCACCTCGTACCCGATGCACTTTCAGTCGCCGGAGGCGCGCGTCTCCGTCCGCGTGAATCGCAGAGTTGACTGGAACTTCGGCTACCAGTACTACAACTACAACGAGAGCCGACTCGCCACCTTCAATCAGGGCACGTTCATCGTGAGTCCGAGGCCGCAGAACTATCACGCGCACATGCCCTACACCTCGCTCCGCTTCTACTTCGGCGGCGGCGAGCGGTAACAAGCCCATGGCTTAGAGCCTCGTTAGAGGCGAAATGTTTGTAGGTTAGGACGGTCTTTATCTCCCAAGCTCCGTAGGAGCGAATTATGAACACGTTGCTCCTACGGAGCTTGGAAAACAATTGCATCGCATGAGCTACAAACATGTCGCTCCTGACGGAGCTTTGATCCATAAACAAGCTCTGAGAGGTCGCGCGGCCACTCTAATTTTGTTCCTCGTTGTCGCGCTTCTGTGGCTCGCGACCTCGCGCACGACGCCGACCACGGCGGGCGCACTTGCAGCGCCGCAGCGCCGCACGCGAACGTCGCGCACCCGCGCGCCCGCCGCGACGCGGCCACGCGTTGATTACACAAACTTCGACCACGCCACAGCGCAGCACCGTAATGCCTGCGAGCAGTGCCACAAGTTCCCCTCGCCGAACTGGAAAGACGTGCGTAAAGGCGACGCGGCCTTCCCCGACGTTGCTGAGTATCCCGAACACTCATCGTGCCTCGAATGCCACCGCACGCAGTTCTTCGCGCGCGAGCGGCCACAGCCGAAAATCTGCGCGTCCTGTCACGTCGGCGCGACGCCGCGTAACACCGTGCGCTGGCCCTTCCCCACGCTCGCCGAAAGTTACGCCTCCTCGCCGAGGGGGCGCGTCGCGCCTTCGGACTTCGGCGTCTCGTTCCCGCACGACAAGCACGAAGGCTTGTTCAGCGAGCTGCAACGTGACGCGGGCACGGGCGCGCTTTTCATGAGGGCTTCTTTCGCAAAATCTGCGCGAGCGTGGCAGGACGACCCCGCGAAGGCGAACGCCGCTTGCGCCACCTGCCACCAGACGTTTCAACCGCAGAATGATTCTGAGGATGAATATGCGACGAAGCCGCCGAAGGGCTTGGCCGAGGGAGCGTTCTGGCTGAAGAAGGGTGCATTCAAGACCGCGCCGCGCGACCACTCGACCTGCTTCACTTGCCACTCGGCGGACGGCGGCATGGAGCCGATGCCGGCCAACTGCGCCGCGTGCCACAAGCTGATTCCGAAAGGCGAGCGCCTCAGCCTGACGAGAGCGCGCGGCGACTTCGACCCGAAGCTCGCCGCCGCGATGGGCGTCACAGACCGCGCGACCTTGCGACGCTGGAGCGGGCGCGAGGCGGCGCGCTTCCGCCACGAGTGGCCGCCGCACGATCTCGCATGCACGGACTGCCACAAGGTCACGCAGATGAACGCGGCTGAGCCTTCCGCAAGGCGCGTGGCCGTCGCGAGCTGCGGCGGCGCGGGCACGGGATGCCACATCGAGCCGACGCCCGACGGCATCCTCAACACGGAGATCGCGCAGAGGAACGCGAACCCCAAATTCGAGTGCGTCAAGTGCCACGTCGCCAACGGGCGTCTGCCCGTGCCCGCGTCGCACACGTCCGCGCTACCGCCGGCCACGAGGAAGTGAGCGGCGTCGAACTTCATGCACGAACCTTCTGAGCGACACCTTCCGACCAGCACGACGCGCGCCGCGCGCGAGCGCCGCCTCGCATCGGTCGCAGCCCTAGTCGTCGCATGCCTCGGCTTCACATTGACTCTCCTGCTCGGCGCGAGAGCGGGCACGTCCGCTCCGACGGCGAAGGCGGAAAGTTCGGCGGCTGGAGTCGCGCCCGTCGTGCAGGGCGGCAACTATTCAAAGTTCTCACACAGCACGGGCGAGCACGCGCGGCTCCCTTGCCTTCTGTGCCACCGGCGCGAGGACAACTCGCCGCGGCCCATACGCTCCATCGGGCACACGCCGTGCGCGGGCTGTCACACGCAGCAGTTCGCCGATGCGTCGAATCCCATCTGCACGATCTGTCATGCAAGCCCGCAGTCGTCCGCGGTCAAACCTTTCCCCTCGATTCGGAGCTTCAACTTAAGGTTCGACCACGCGACGCACGCGCGCGCAGGGGCACGCCCGCGCGCGGCTTGCGCGGCTTGCCACAAACCTGCGCGGCGCGGCGTCGCGCTCTCGATACCCGCGGGCTTCGCGGCGCACACGACCTGTTTCCAATGCCACGCGCCGCGCGCGCAAGGCCCTTCGGGTCGCGACATCTCTTCGTGCAGCACGTGCCACAACCTCGGCGGCTACCGGCGGACGCCTGAGTCCGCGCCCGCCTATCGCGTCGGCTTCAGCCACGCCGAGCACGCGCGCGCGCGCCTTGGCTGCGACGACTGTCACACGCTGAGGGCGGGCGCATCGCAAGGTCGGCAGGTCACGTCACCACAGCCGCTTATGCATCACGCGAGCCTGCGCGCGCGAAGCTGCATGACCTGTCACAACAACAAGCGCGCATTCGGCGGCGACGATTTCTCGGACTGCAAGCGTTGCCACAAGGGCAACGCCTGGCACTTCTAAACTTCGGGCTGCTTTCACAGAGACATGGCTTCCGCATTGCGAAAAGTTCCCCACCCCTTTGCGAGAAAGCCCGCAGGCGTCGGCCAGCGGAGCTATAACATCGCAATTTTGTGCCCGAAAGCACAGCAATCCGGCGCGCGACGCGCGGCACGTCCGTTGCTCCTAGTAGGGCAGGAGGCGGGAACGCAACGTTTGAGACCCGCCGCACAGAGTTTCCCGGAAGGAAGACTGAATCATGAAACTGTTAAAGATCATCGCGGTCGCACTCATCACGCTCCCCCTTCTGTTGACGGCAGTTCTGAACTCTTCGGCGACGGCGAGTGCCGCGCGGGACGATTTCGACGCCGCGGCGGTCTTCAAGGCCAAGTGCGCGATGTGCCACGGCCAGAAGGCCGAGAAGAAGTTCGACCCGACGAAGGCGGACGACGATCTCGTGAACATCGTTTTGAAGAGCGAAAAGCCCGGCATGCCTGCCTACGAGACGAAGGGCATCAACGTCGAACAGGCCAGAGCAATCGTCGCTCATATGAAATCGCTGAGGCAGTAATGCTTTTCCCGGCAACGCCCGCGGGCGTTCTGCGCCGCGGGCGGACATGAAACCTCCGATGCCTATGCCGCTCGCGCGGTCGCGGCATCGGAGGTATTTTTCTACCCCGAGAAAAGGGGTGAGCTAATGAAACGGCGCGCATCCATCGCGATAGCTCTCTTCTTCCTCCTTCTCTTCGTCTGTTCTCTGTGCGTGAGCACGCAGCGCGCGGACGCACAGGCCGGGCAAACGCCCGAAGCCGCGCAAGCCCCCCAGCCGTCGGCCTCGCCCGCGACAAAGCCCAACTGGAACTGCGTCGAGTGTCACGGGCCGGGGAAGACTCTTCCGTATCTTCCGCCCGGCCAGATCGTGCACAACGACGCGCATCAGGGCTACGGCCTCGGCCACCACGCAAGAGCCTTGAGGGGCGGGCGCAAGGCCGCCGCGTGTCTCGACTGCCACGCGACGAACGGCGACATGAAGACGATGCTCCCGGCGAGCGACCCCAAATCAACGGTCAACCGCGCGAACATCGCCATCACTTGCGGCAAGTGCCACGGCGACCCCGCGGTGATGCAGCAGAGCGGCATTGATAAGCGCCTGCTCACCGCATACCGTTCGAGCGCGCACGCGCACGCATGGGCGCGCGGCAACACGCGCGCAGCCGTCTGCACGGACTGTCACGGCAGCCACGACGTTCGGCCCGCGTCCGACCCGGCCTCGCCCATCTTCAAGTTCAACATCGCGCGCACGTGCGGCGCGTGCCACCAGACCGAGGCGGCGGACTTCGGCGCGAGCGTCCACGGCGCTTCAATCGCGCGCGGCAACTCGCAATCGGCCACCTGCACCGACTGCCACGGCATACACAACATCACCGCCCCGTCCGAGGCGGGCATGTCGCTGCGGACGAACACCTGCGCGCGATGCCACGAGGGCGTGCGGCTCACACAGGAGTTCGGCGTGGCCGCGGGACGCGTGTCGAGTTACCGCGAGAGCTACCACGGGCTTGCGTCCAAGCTAGGCTCGGACGTCGTGGCCGACTGCGCGAGCTGTCACGGCGTGCATAACATCCTGCCTTCGACCGACCCGCGCTCGATGATCCATCAATCGAACCTCACGCAGACGTGCGGCCAGTGCCATCCCGGCGCGAGCGAGAACTTCGCGCGCGGCAAAGTTCACCTCGACGTTCCCGCATCGCAGGACGCGGGCAGCACGGGCACGCGCTGGGTGCGTTGGATTTACCTGACGCTGATTACGCTGACCATCGGCGGCATGCTCGCGCACAACGCGCTCGTGTGGCGCAGGAAGGCCGCTCAAAAGCTTCGCCATGAGCGGCGCACCATCCCGCGCCTGACGGCAACCAGCGCGCGCAGCACTGGCTGCTTCTTACGAGTTTCATCACACTCGTCGTCAGCGGGTTCGCGCTCGTCTATCCTGACTCGTGGCTCACATATCTTTCAGGCTCAAGCGAATGGGCGCGTCGTCTCGTCCACCGCGTCGCAGCGGTCGTGATGATAGCGGTCGGCGTCTATCACGTCGCCTATCTCGCGCTCACGCGCGAGGGGCGCGAGTGGGTTAGAGATATGTGGCCGCGTTGGAAGGACGCAAAAGACTTCGTGCAGAACTTCCGCCACTACCTGACGGGCCGAAGCCAGCGCCCGAAGATCGCGCGCTTCGGCTACGCCGAGAAGGCAGAGTATTGGGCGGTGGTTTGGGGCACGATCCTGATGGGGCTGACTGGATTGATGGTATGGTTCAAGGTCGGCTGGTTCGGCTTTCTGCCGCGCTGGGCGATAGACATCGCCATCGCCGTCCACTTCTACGAGGCCGTGCTGGCGACGCTCGCAATCGTCGTCTGGCACTTCTACCACGTCATCTTCGACCCCGACGTTTACCCTGTTAACTGGGCCTTCGTTGATGGGCGCGTCTCCGAAGAATTTTATAAAGAGGAGCACGCGCTCGATTACGAGCAGCAGTTCGCGGAAAGCGACGCGGGTGAAGCGGAGGCGGAGACTGAAACGGAAAGTGCTGCGGAGGCGAAAAAGGCGGATGCCGACTGAGATTGAGTTAAGCTGCACGGGAGTTTTCATAGCGGAGGAGTCTGATGAGCGATATGGAACGAGAGGAAGCGGCGAGCGAAAGCGAGCAGCAAGAAGTTAAGCACGCGCCGAAAGTGCCGGGGCTGTTTCGCAACTACGTCAGCTTCGCAGGGACGGCCATCGCCGTCGCGGGGTTCGTCAGTATCGCCCTGATGATTCTTTTGGAGCTGACGGGAAGCGAGTCGCACAACCCTTACCTCGGCATATTCACGTACATCATCTTCCCTTCGGTGATGGGCTTCGGCCTTCTGCTCATCCCCGTGGGGATGCTCTGGGAGCGGAGGCGGCGGCGCAAACTTTCGCCCGAAGAGATTGGGCGCTATCCCATCCTCGACCTTAACAACCCGCAGCGGCGGCGCTCATTCCTCGTCTTCGTCGCTCTCATGTTCATCTTTCTTTTCATGAGCGCGTTCGGCAGCTACCGCGCGTTCGAGCATACGGAGTCGGTCGCCTTCTGCGGCCAGACCTGCCACACGGTGATGAAGCCGGAGTTTGTCGCCTATCAGGCAAGCCCGCACGCGCGCGTCAAGTGCGTCGAGTGCCACGTCGGCCCCGGCGCGGATTGGTACGTGCGCTCGAAGCTTTCGGGCGCTTACCAGCTCTACTCGGTCGCCTTCAACAAATTCTCGCGGCCCATCACAACGCCCGTGCATAACCTTCGGCCCGCGCAGCAGACGTGCGAGCAGTGCCACTGGCCCGAAAAATTCTTCGGCGCGCAGCTCAAGGTCTTCAACCGCTTCGGCTACGACGAGAAGAACACTCTGCGGCAGACGCGCATGCTCATCAACACCGGAGGCGGAAGCCCCGCTACGGGTCAGGTCGAGGGCATACACTGGCACATGAACATCGCCAACAAGATCACCTACGTCAACACGGACGAGCAGCGACAGGCCATCCCGTGGGTTCGCATGGAGAGCCGCGACGGGAGCGTGACGGAGTTTCACCTAAAGGGCGCGCGCCTCTCGCCCGAACAGATCGAGCAGGGGCAGAAGCGAAGGATGGATTGCGTTGACTGCCACAACCGACCGTCGCACATCTACGTCCCGCCCGACCGTGCCGTGAACGAGTCGTTCGCCGCGGGCAAGCTCGACCAGTCGCTCCCCTTCCTCAAGCGGCAAGCCGTCGAAGTGCTCAACGCCAACTACAGCACGGAGGACGAGGCCATCGCGGCAATCGCGCGAGACCTCGAAGGCTTCTACCGGCAGAACTACCCCGACGTTCACGCACAGAAAGGCGCGGCCATCAAGAGCGCCGTCACCGAGGTGCAGCGCATCTTCCAGACATACTTCTTCCCCGAAATGAAGACCGACTGGAAGACGCATCCCGACAACATAAGCCACTTCTACTATCAGGGATGCTTCCGCTGCCACGACGGCCAGCACGTGAGCGATTCGGGGCGCGTCATACGCAACGAGTGCAACATCTGTCACACGGTGCTCGATCAGTCCGAGGGCGGGGCGCGCGTCGAAGTCACGGACGGCAAGTTCCGTCACCCCGTCAATCTCGGCGACCTTTCGGGGATGAACTGCACGGCGTGCCACAAGCACACGCGCGCCTTCCAGCACCCCATAAACCTCGGCGACCTCTCGCAGTTCAAGTGCGACGATTGTCACGCGGGCAAGATTTGGACGCTCAGCCGCTAAGGCCGCACAGCGCGCGACGAATGGATTGCTGTTGATGCTCCCCGATTAGCTCGCGCACGATTGCGCGCGGGCGTTGACCTTGAGGTTTGTCAGGCGTGCCACCTCCTGTGCGAACCGCGCGACATCACTCGAAGTGAGTTGTTTGAGGCGCGAGCCGCACGCGGCGTCCACGCGCAGGTTGCCGCGTGCAGCTAAAAACCACTCGCGCGCGACGGGGCGCGACGGCGTGTTGATCTGCACTTTGTTGGGCCTAACCTCAAGGAGAATGCGCGCAAGCTCCGCACACTTGCCGATGTTTAGGGGAGTCAGCATGAACTGAATCGCGAGGTGGCCCGCGTACTCGGCGCGGAGTTTTTTGATCCCCTCGACGACCGTGCGTAGCGTGACGCCTTCTACGGGTCGGTTGATTCTTCTGAAAGTCTTCTCGTCCGCCGCGTCGAGCTTGCAGAAGATCGCGTCGGCCCCGCACAGCTCGCGGCGCACCTGTGCGTCCGTCAGACGGGTCGAGTTCGTCAGCACGATGACGGGCTTGCTTGTGAGCAACTTGATGCCGCAAATCACCTCGCCCAAATTTTCCGCGAGCGTCGGCTCGCCGCTCCCGGAGAGCGTGACGCAGTCGGCCTCGCGCCACGCACTCCTGCCGAGGTCTTCCAGCACCTTACGTGTCGGCACGAAGACTCTGCGCTCAGCCGTGTGGACGTTGATACGCCCCAACTGGCAGTAGACGCAGCGGAACGAACAGATCGAGTTGACGCACAGCAGGTCAACCCCCAGCGAGCGACCGAGTCGCCAAGAGTTAACCGGCCCGTACACGGTCGAAACTTCACTCATACTGTTTTCGATTTCGGCTCGAAAGAAGCGGTCTGCTTTCCAATTCGCAATCCGCAATCCGCAATCACAAATACTGTCCCGGCGTCTCTTCCGGCGGCGCGACCGCGGTGAAGTCGTGCGCGAAGCGGCGCGCGTAACTTTCCAACAGCCCGGCCACGCGCCCGTAATTCGGCGAGCGGACGAGGAGGCCGACGTGCCAGGGCTTGCGCGCGCGATAGACGATCTCCGAGTCGTCGTAAGCAGAGGTGTCAGGCCACTTCTGGCGCGCGAGCGAGACGGCGAGTCCCGCGTAGTCTTCGCGCGGCGTCGGAGGCACGTATGGACGCTCGCGTGTGGCAAGCTCGATCCGCGCCCACTCGCGCCACGGATTGACGCCGGTCGCCGCCTCAATCGTCTCGGCGGTGTACGCGCCGCCGACGCGCGCCGCCGTCTCCAGGAAATAGAGTTCGCCGTCCGCCTCGCCCTTGATGAACTCGGCATGGGTCGCCCCGCGCTCAAGGCGAAAGGCGGCGAGCAGTTTTTTGTTGAACGCCAGCAAGCGCCTTT
>DASQLL010000212.1:0-4258 GCA_035630035.1 Pyrinomonadaceae bacterium
TCATGGAGGTCTTGGGCCGATACCAAATCCCGGTGTTCAACTACTCTCCCGAAGAGTTGGAGCGGGAGACGGACGTGTGAAAGAGCCGGTCGTGGTTGACAGCACCTGTCTGATAGGTCTGGACAGAATCCGTCGGTTGGATATTCTGACAGCTCTCTTCGACCCCATCACAGTCCCGCCCGAAGTCGCGCTGGTCTCCGCACTGAAATTACTGTTGGACGACGGCGAGGCGGAAGCGGTCGCTCTGGCGAACGTTCGCGGGGACAGAATAATTCTGGACGACCGACAAGCTCGCTCGGTGGCTGCGAAGCTCGGCCTGAGAGTGATCGGAACGGTCGGAGTTCTTCTTCGAGCAAAGCGCTCCGGCATCATTTCAGCTATCAAGCCGATGCTGGACGACCTTGAGCTTAACGGCTTTCACCTCAGCAGCGAATTAAAGAAAGAAGCATTGCGCCTCGCCGGCGAATAAGGCCGACGACGATAAAATTCTGTAGAGCCATTAAAGCTTGATGAAACGCCTGCGGCTTCTCTTACTCGTCATCGCCCTCGTCGGCGCGCTCTGCGTTTACTATTACTACGCGCAGAGTGCAGTCCGCATTGAGACGATTGAGCTGCGAAGCGCGCTCGTCGGAAAGTCGCTTCCATACAGCGTCGTTCTGCCGCCCGGCTACGGCCTCTTCACGTCGAGGGCGACGCGATACTCCGTCGTCTATTTCCTGCACGGCTGGGGAGGTCGCTACGACTCTTGGCTCAAGAGCACGTCGCTCGCGCGATACGCCGCCGAGCATCAACTGATCGTCGTCACGCCCGAAGGCGCGAACGGTTGGTGGACGGACGGCGCAAGCGGCGCGTCCGACAAGTTCGAGTCGTATATCTTGCAAGAGCTGATACCCGAAGTGGACAGACGCTTCCGCACAATCGCGAACCGGCGCGGGCGCGGCGTTGCGGGCCTCTCGATGGGCGGCTACGGCGCGCTCAAATTCGGCTTCAAACACCCGGATGTGTTCGCGCTCGCGGCCTCGACGAGCGGCGCGCTCGACGCCGCCGCGCGCACGGATGACGACTACTCGATAATGCAGACCTTCGGCGAGCCTTCGAGCGTGACGCGCGCCGAGAACGACCTTGTGCGGCTCGCGCGCGAATACCCGGAAGCGCGGCGCGGGCTTTTGCCGTACCTGTATTTCGACTGCGGCGAGAAAGACCCGTGGTTCAATGTCAACCGCGATTTCGCGGCCCTACTCACCGAGCGCGGTATCCCGCACGAGTACCGGCAGATTCCCGGCGATCACATCTGGCCTTACTGGGACAGGCAGGCGCGCGAAATCGTGCGCCTCGCCTCCGACATTCTCGCGCCTCCCGAAGACTGACCGCCGGAGGGAAACAATTCGGTTTTCGATTGAACGTATGGAGACAGAGATTCACCACCGCAGACACAGAGGACACGGAGGTAGCACAGAGGATTTGAAGTTCTCTGTGCCATCTCTGTGTCCTCTGTGTCTGCGGTGGTTAATTATGCTTGCCCTACGCTCAACTGAAAGTTGTTTAAAGAACGGACATGCCGAAAAAATCAAGCACACTGTTTCTGCTGTTCGCGCTGCTACTCCCCGCCGTCGCGCACGCGCAGACGCCCGACGCGCAAGTAAAGGCGGACAGTAGCGCGGTCAAGAAGGACGACGAGCCGCGTCGTTACGAGACCGTCCGGTTCGAGAGCAAACTCGTCGGCGCGATGCTCCCGTACAACGTCGTGCTGCCCGCCGATTACGCGCACGCCTCCACAAAGCAGACGCGCTACCCCGTCCTCTATCTTCTGCACGGCCTCGGCGGCGGCGCGAACGATTGGGTCTCGGCGCGCGCGCATCTCGCAGACCACGCCGCGCGCTACACGCTCATCATCGTCGTCCCCGAAGGCCGCGACGGTTGGTACACGGACAGCGCGAGCGCCGCGAACGAAAAGTTTGAGAGTTACTTTGTCGAAGAGTTGATCGGGGACGTGGAGCGACGTTTTCGCGCAATCGCCGCGCGCGAGGGGCGCGGCGTCGCGGGTCTTTCGATGGGCGGCTACGGCGCGCTCAAGTTCGGCTTGAAGCATCCGAACGTGTTCGCCTTCGCCGCATCGCTCAGCGGCGCGCTCGCCGTCGCCGACAGGAGCGGCGAGGAGCCTTCTTACACGAGGCCGTCGGTCGCGAGCGTCTTCGGCCCGCCGGGCAGCCCCACGCGACGCGCGAACGACATCTTCCGACTCGTCCGCGAGTTGACGCCGGAGCGTGTTCGAGCGCTTCCGTATTTTTATCTCGACTGCGGCACAGAAGATTTTTTCTTCGGCGACAGCCGCGACTTTTCCGCCTTGCTCATAGAGAAGAAAATCCCGCACGAGTTCCGCGAGATGCCCGGCACGCACGGTTGGCCCTACTGGGACAGGCAGGTGCAGGAGGTTCTGAAGATCGCCGCGCAGAAGCTCGCATCCGCGCGCGAGGCTAAGGCAACGAGCGGTCGCTAAGAAGCTGTTTGAACATTTTCAGAAAGCCGCGAAGTGGCGCAATGCAATAGCCCGGCGCAACGCGCCGAGTTAACCGTCCCTCTCTTTATGAGAAGCCCTGAAAGGGCGAAATAATTTATGCCGCCCTTTCAGGGCTTGGAATAATATTGACGGCTCGATTCCCGTGGCGTTGCCACGAGCTTTTATATCTCGCCACTTCGTGGCTTTATCACAGTTCCTAAAATCAGGATCAGATTTGAGTCCGGCAGACACAGTTGCCAACGGCACGAAGGCCGCGCCCCGCACGTCGTTGCTTGCGCGGCGGCGGCGTCTGCTCTTCTTCGCCCTGCTGTTCGTCGCGTTCCTTTTCCGACTCTCGTTCGGACTCTGCTCACAGTTTCAGGACTCCGACACGAAGCAGATATATCTGCTCGGCCTCAAGTTCTACGCGACGGGCGCGTGGCCCTACTTCGGGCCTGACGTTGTGTGGGGCGAGGTTCAGATACCGGGGGCGTTGCAGGCCCTTCTGGTCGGCGCTCCCTTCCACGCGCTGCCGCTGGCCGAAGCGCCTTACCTCCTGCTCAACCTCATCTCCTTCGCGAGCCTCTGCCTGTTCGCATGGTACTGCTGCCGCTGCCTGCCGGGGCTGCCGCGTTGGTTCGTCTGGGCGTGGCTGCTGACCTCGCCCTGGACGCTCAACCTCTCGACGGTCATCTACAACCCTTCGTACTTGCTGGCCGGCGGCATCCTCTTCTTCGTCGGCGCGCTCGAAATCTACCCGTTCACGCGCCGCGGCGTGGTGCCCGCGCGGCTCGCGAACGCGATGATGGGCTTCTCCCTTTTCTGGGTCATGCAGTTGCACATGTCTTGGGTCGTGCTGGTGCCCTATGCGCTTGCGGCGCTCGCCTTCCAGTTCCGGCGCGGGGCGCGGCATGGCCTCGGCGCGCTCGCATGGTTCGCAGCGGGCGCTGCGCCCACGGCCTCGCTGCTGCTCCCGACATACTTGAAGTACGGCCTCTCGGCGGGGTCGGGCGGGACGATTTCAACTGTCCGTCTGAACGCGGAGAACTTAACGGCCTTCTGGGGCGTGCTGACGCGCACGCTCTCGTTCGCGAGCTTCGAGGTGGCGCGATTCCTCGGCGCGCATACGCCGGAGCGTCTCGCGCTGCTGCGCGAGGAGCCGTGGCTCGCGCCCTTCGCGCTCTTCCTCTTCGCAGTGGGCGTCGCGCAGGTCGCCGCGCTGCTCGCCTGCTGGTTCCTGCGCCGCCACGAGCAAACGGGCTGGCGTGCTATCAAGTACCTTGCGCTCCTTAACGTCTGCCTGCTCTACGTGAGCTTCCTTTTCTCGATCAAGCCGCCGCAGTCGAACCACCTATACGTCACGCTGCCCATCCCCGTCCTCTACGCCTTCTACTGCTGGGACAGGTTGCTCGGCATGCGGCGCTGGCGCGCGTTTGCCAAAGTGGTCGTCGCCTGTGGCATCATCTTTCACGCAGGAATCGCCGCACACAACTTTTCGCGCATCTCCATCTACGTTGACAGGCGTGCCGCGCAGTCGGCCATAGACTCGAAGGACTACCGCATACTCGGCGAGAGACGCCCCGGCTCGCTTTATTAGACCGCACGACGGCGAGGCCGCCGACGCGCGCGTGCGAAGCGGGCGAAACAAGCGCATGGCAGACTTCATACACGGCCTTGAGCTGAGCAGACTCTTCTTCTTGGAAGCGGTCGGGCCTATCCTCGAAGCGGACTTCCCGCGCCTGCGCCACAGCGCCGCGCTCC
>DASQLL010000213.1:0-6061 GCA_035630035.1 Pyrinomonadaceae bacterium
AGGTCGCCTCGGGCGAGGCCGGCGGCATCACCCAGCACATCGGCGCCTACCAGGTCCATCACGGCGACAAGACGATCACCTTCCTGGACACGCCGGGCCACGAGGCGTTCACCGCAATGCGCGCGCGCGGCGCGAAGGCGACCGACGTGGTCGTCCTCGTCGTCGCCGCCGACGACGGCGTCATGCCGCAGACCATAGAGGCCATCGAGCACGCGCGCGCCGCGAAAGTTCCCATCGTCGTCGCCATCAACAAGGTTGACAGGCCGGAGGCGAACATAGACCGCGTCAAGCAGGGGCTTGCGACGCAGGGACTCCAGCCTCTCGAATGGGGCGGCGACACGGAGATGGTGCCGGTCTCCGCGAAGAAGCGCGAGAACCTCGACAACCTTCTCGAAACCATCCTGCTCACCGCGGACATTCTGAACCTCAAGGCCAGCCCGACGATGAACGCATCGGGCGTCGTCTTAGAAGCCAAGCTCGACCGCGGGCGCGGCGCAGTGGCGACGGTGCTTGTGCAGAACGGCACGCTCCGCATCGGCGACCCCTTCATCGTCGGACAGATTTTCGGCAAGGTGCGCGCCATGTATAACGACCGCGGCGAGCACATCGAAGAGGCGGAGCCTTCGACGCCCATCGAGGTGCTTGGCCTACAGGGCGTGCCGCAGGCGGGCGACAGCTTCCAGGTCGTCGCGGACATCACGAAGGCGCAGCAGATTTCGAGCCAGCGCCAGATGCTCGCGCGCCAGAAGACGCTCGCGCAGACCACAAAGCGCGGCATCGAGGCTCTGGGCGAAGCGCAGGTCAAGGAGCTTCTTATCGTCGTCAAGGCAGACGTGCAAGGCTCGGTCGAGGTTTTGAAAAGCACGCTCACGAAACTCTCGACCGACGCGGTCAAGGTCAGGGTCGTCCGCTCCGGCGTCGGCGCGATAACGGAGTCGGACGTTCTGCTCGCCGCCGCGTCGCAGACCGAGGCTTCGGGCCGCGCCGTCGTCATCATAGGCTTCAACGTCCGCCCGGAAGTTCGCGCGGGCGAGCTTGCGCGGCAGGAGCACGTTGACATACGCCTGCACTCGATCATCTACAAGGTTGAAGAAGAGATTCGCGCGGCGATGATCGGCATGCTCGACAAGATCGAGACGGAGAAGATTATCGGCAAGGCCGAAATTCTCCAGACCTTCAAGGTGCCGAAGGCCGGCACCGTGGCGGGCTGCCGCGTCATTGACGGCGTCATCCAGCGCAAAGCCCGCGCTCGCCTCATACGCGACGGCGTCGTCGCTTGGGAGGGCGGCATCGCATCCTTGCGCCGCGTCAAGGACGACGTGGCGGAAGTCCGCGAAGGCTTCGAGTGCGGCATCGGTCTTGAGAACTTCAACGACGTGAAGGTCGGCGACCAGATCGAGGCGTACATCATCGAGCAGATAGCCGCAACGGAACTCTGAAGTCAGAACGCCGAACGCTGAACTGAAAACCCGTCTTTCAGTTCAGCGTTCAGCGTTCTGACTTCTGCGTTTACATTATGCGTAGGCCAGAGCAGTTAGCAGAGTTGATTCGAGCGGAGGTGAGCCAGATTGTCGGCTACGAGCTGGACGATCCGCGCGTCGAGACGGTGACGGTTACGGACGTGCGCGTCTCGGAGAACCTGCGCGACGCGAGCGTCTACGTGACCGCCGTCGGCACCGAGGCCGAGAAGGTGGCCGCGCTCAAGGCTCTCCAGAAGGCCGCGCCATACGTGCGTCGGCAGTTGAGTATACTGCTCAACCTCCGCTACACTCCCGAACTTCATTTCGTCCGCGACACGGTCGAAGAGTCCGCGACGCGCGTTGACGAGCTGCTCACGCAGCTCGGAACGGAAAGACAAGACCGGCCCGACGAATCGGGCGAGGTAGTTATAGAAAGGGATGAATGATGAATGCGGAATGATGAATGATGAATTAAAGACAGCCTGCTTTCAATTCATCATTCATCATTCCGCATTCATCATTTTTGTTTTCAAATGCTCAGCCAAGTCGTTGAACTGATCGAGTCGAAGCGTCGCTTCGCGATCACCTCGCACATACGCCCCGACGGCGACAGCCTCGGCTCTTCCCTCGGTCTCTACTGGCTCTTGGGCGCGCTCGGCAAGGAGGCCGAGTTGATAATGCGCGACCCCGTGCCCCACGCTTACCAGAAATTGCCCGGCACAGAGTTCGTGCGCGTCACTCCTGCGGTTGACCGCGAGTACGACGCCGTCTTCGTCATCGAATGCTCCGACATCACGCGCCCCGGCCTGATTGATCTGGACAAGCAGCTCGTCGTCAACATTGACCACCACTCGACGACCGCGCTCTTCGGCGACATCAACTGGATTGACTCGACCGCGTCCGCCGTCGGCGAGATGATCTACAACCTCTGCAAGGCATTGGGCGTGCGCGTCACGCGCGAGATTGCGGAGTGCGTCTACACCGCGCTCATCACCGACACAGGCTCGTTCCACTACTCGAACACCTCCGAGCGCACATTCAAGGTCGCCTCGGAGCTTGTGCGCGCAGGCGTCAAGCCCGCGAAGGTCTCGCAGGCCGTGTTCGCGAACTACCCGTGGAGCAAGATCGAGCTTCTGGGCGAAGTCCTCACAACGCTCAAGCGCGATTCCACGGGGCGCGTCGCGTGGCTCGCGCAGACGCTCGACATGCAGGAGCGCGCGCACGCGTCGGACGAGGACGGCGACGGGTTCGTCAACTATCCCATGAGCTGCGGCGACGTTGAGGCGTGCGCCTTCTTCAAGGAGACCGCGCCCGGCGTCTACCGCGTCTCCTTGCGCTCGAAGTGCGACGTGAACGTCGCGCGCATCGCCGAGCGCTTCGGCGGCGGCGGCCATCGCAACGCCGCGGGCTGCACGTTCGAGGGCACGATTGAAGATGCTGAAAGGCAGCTCGTCAGTCTTCTTCTCGACGCGGTCGAGAATCGCGGCAATGGCGCAAGCGGCGCGGCCAATCGGCAGGATGTCGTCGTCGCCGCCGAGCGGAAACCGGCTGAGCGCGATGCGCGACCTTAAAATCTTCCTACACACTTCGGCCTACGTTCTGCGTTTTGCCACCTCGGCGCGCTAAGCGGCTACCGCGATCACAAGGCGCGAGAGAGGAACGTGAGCGAGCGTAAGACATGTCTTGGTTCCGAAAGAAAGATCAGCGTATAGAATCAGTCCCGGCGGAGGAGCGCCGCGTTAAGACCGAGGGCGTTTTCGAGAAGTGCCCGAAGTGCGACGCCGCGCTCTACAAGCCGGAGCTGGAAGAGTCTCTGAACGTCTGCCCACACTGCGCGCACCACTTCCGCATCGGCGCTAGGCAGCGTCTCGCCATACTGCTCGACGAAGGCAGGTACGAAGAGCTTGACGCCGAAGTCGTCTCGAACGATCCGCTCGAATTCGTAGACACCAAACCTTACAAGGAGCGACTTGAGCAGGCGCGTCGCAAGACGGGCCTTCCCGAAGCCGTCATCAACGGGCGCGGGACGCTTGCGGGCCACAAGGTTCTTATGTCCGCGATGGACTTCAGCTTCCTCGGCGGCTCGATGGGCGTCGCCGTCGGCGAGAAGATCACGCGCGTCATCGAGCGCGCGATACGCGAGCGCTCGGCGGTCATCATCGTCAGCCAGTCGGGCGGAGCGCGCATGCAGGAGGGCACGCTCTCCTTGATGCAGATGGCGAAAATCTCCTCCGCGCTCGCCATACTCGCCGAGGTGCGGCTCCCGTACATCTCCGTCCTGACCGACCCTACGACGGGCGGCGTCACCGCGAGCTTCGCGATGCTCGGCGACGTGAACATCGCCGAGCCGAAGGCGCTCATAGGGTTCGCAGGGCCGCGCGTCATCGAGCAGACCATCCGACAGAAGCTTCCCAAAGGCTTCCAGACCTCCGAGTTCCTTCTTGAGCACGGTATGCTCGACGCCGTCGTTGACCGACGCGAGATGCGCGACTTCATCAAGCGTTCGCTCGACTTCATGGTCAACCCCGACATACAGTTCAAGCCGCGCAAGCCCAACATCACGCACGACGACGGGTCAGGCTCGCTCCTCGACATCATGCTCGGCGGCCCGAAAGAAAAGCCTGAAGGCAACAGCTAGAGCAACATTTGATTGAGCGTATAGGAAGTCAGATTCACCGCCGCAGGCGCAGAGGGCGCAGAGTTCACGCAGAGAGTTGAATTCTCTCTGCGCCCCCTCCGCGCCCTCTGCGCCTCTGCGGTGAGGCTTACCTACCATACTCTCAACTCAAAACTGATTTAGACCGCTCTCCACATTCTCGACGCCGTGAACTTCGACGAGTCTGTCAGCTACCTCCTGAGCCTCGGCCACGAGACCGTTGCCATAAAGCTCGGCCTCGAAAACGTACGCCGTCTGCTCTCTACGCTCGGCGACCCGCACGCATACTTCCCTTCCGTCCAGATCGCCGGCACGAACGGCAAAGGCTCGACCGCGGCGATGCTCGATTCGGTCTGCCGCGCCGCAGGAATCCGCACGGGACTCTACACCTCGCCGCACCTCGTCTCAGTAACCGAGCGCGTCCGCGTGGCGGGCCGAGAGATTTCGCGCGACGAGTTCGCGCGCTTTGCAACGCATGTGCGCGCGGCTTCGGAAGAAGCCCACCGCGAGTCGGGCGCGCTGCCAACCTTCTTCGAGCAGGTGACGGCCATCGCGCTCGTCGCCTTCCGCGACGCAGGCGTCCGGCTCGCGATTCTCGAAACCGGCCTCGGCGGTCGCCTCGACGCGACGACAGCCGCGCTCGCCTCCACGGTCGCCATAACGCCCGTCGCGCTCGACCATCAGGAGTATCTAGGCACGACGCTCGCCGGGATTGCGGCGGAGAAAGCGGCGATCATACGTCCGGGCGTGAGGGCCGTCGTCGCGCCGCAGGAACGCGAGGCCGAAGAGGTCATCATAAGGCGATGCCTTGAGAGCGGAGTCGAGCCTCGACTCGCGACCACGGAAACGGAAGTTGAAGGCGACTGCGACGGAGGGCGTCTCAGCGTCCGTCTGCGGACGGAGCGCGACGTGTACGCGGGCGTGCGGCTCGCGCTGCGCGGACGCCACCAGCTCGCGAACGCGGCTGTGGCCGTCGCGCTCGCCGAGACGCTCGCCGAAGACGGCTTCGTCATCACACGCGAGCACGTTGTGGCCGGACTCGAACAGGCGGAACATGCCGGACGCCTCGAACTCGACACGCGAAGCGAGCCTCACATACTTTTCGACGGCGCGCACAACGTCGCGGGCGCGAGCGCGCTCCGTGCGTACCTCGACGAGTTCGTTACTCAATCCGTCACGATGATTTTCGGAGCGATGCGCGAGAAGGCGCTCGAAGAGATGGGAGCGATTCTCTTCCCCGCCGCCTCGCGCCTCGTCTTAACCGAGCCGCGCAGCCCGCGCGCAGCGACCGTCGAAGAGCTTCTTCGCGCCGTGCCCGTGCCCGCGGCTTCGGTTACAATCGCGCTCGCGCCTTCGACGAGCGACGCGCTCGCTATCGCGCGCGCAAGCACGCCTACCGGCGGCATCGTCTGCGTGACCGGCTCGCTCTACCTCGTCGGCGAAGTGAAGAGTCTTCTCGAAACCATCGGCGGAAACATTTAGCGCATGAGCGACACTTCAGAGTCGAAACGTTTGTGGCGGACGGCGGGGATTGTGGCCGGCGTGGGAGTGTTGGTTCTCGTCCCGCTCGTGTGGCTCGCGGTGCGTATGTACAACGACGCGCACCAGCGCAAAGTGATGGCGGCCAACGAGGCCACGGCCATCTCCGCGCTCGCGAGCATACAGGCCGCCGAGCAGCTCTACCTTGAGACTTACGGTCAGTACGCGACCTTCCCGCAGCTCGTCGAGGCGGGCGTCTTTCAAGCGCCGCTCACAGGCGATGCGCTCGTCTCCGGCGGTTACACTTTCGCACTAAAAGTCAGGCCGAAGACCGACGCCGCCGGCCCCTTCTACAGCGTCAACGCAGACCCGCAACGCAGCGGCGGACGCGACGCGACCGGCACACGCCACTTCTACATTGACTCGGAAGTCACAGGCATACGCTTCAACGAAGAGCGCCCCGCCA
>DASQLL010000214.1:0-19928 GCA_035630035.1 Pyrinomonadaceae bacterium
GACCGCCGAGCGTGTCCGCGATGACGCGCGCCTTCGACATGGCCTCGCGCGTTGCGTTCGCAAGGGCCGTGGAGCGCGCCTGCTCGTCGCGGCGCAGCGTGAACGAGAGTCCGTCAACCGAGTTCGCGCCCGCGCGCGAGGCTGTATCTAAGATCGCGCCCACACGGTCGAGCGCGCCCGTCGTCACACTGACGCTGTTGCGCGCGACGTAGCTCGTGATGACGGGCGCTTGTCCGTCCTTATAGTTGTACTGCGGCTGAAGGCTGTAGCCGCCCGTCTTCACCTCCGCGCCCGCGCCCGCCGCCGACTTGATGGCGCGTATGACCGCGTCGGTCTTCGAGGCGTTCTCGGCTTGAGCCTCGGACGCGCTCGCGTTCTGCGTGACGACGGCGATGGAGAGGATGGCCGTGTCGGGCTGCGACTGCACGACGGCGTCGCCGCTCACGACGACGCGCGTCACGCCGCGCCCGATGCCGGGCGCTACCGCCCCGCCGCTTTGCGAGCCGCCCGTTTGCGAGCCGCCCGTTTGTCTGCCGCCGCCCGTCGTCTGTTCGCCGCCGTCCTCCGCGCCCGCGGGCTGCGAAGCGCCGCGCCCCTTCCCGCGCATCGTGCGAACCTGAAAGGGCACGCCCTCTTGAAAGGTGGTCACGACTCCCTGCTTCGCCTCGCCCGTCGCCTCCACGCTCGCGCCCTCGCGAAACCACGTTTGCGATTGAAAGGCGCGCGCGTTCAGTATCAAATACTTTCCCGCCTCCGAGACGATGAGCCAGCCGCCCGCCTCGGTCGTGCGCGCGAGCCGCCCCTCGATTGTTATCTCGCCCTGCCTCGCCGCCGCGCCTTGCGCCGCAACGACGAGCGCGAGCGCCGCGCAGGCGACGCGCATCAACGACAAACTTTTTCTCATGATTGCTTCACTTCCTCTCTTAAATTTTTCACGCTTCAAGACGGGAGATGATTGTAGTGTAAACCGCGAGAGCGTTCTACACCGGAGGGAACGCCCGTCGAAAGATTTCTTGCGCGCGGCCCGGCGGACTCGGCGGGTTGTCGCCGCGTAGCGGTCTCACTCGCCTACGCTTTGCCGCCTCGATTGCCGCACGCTCGCGCGTTTTGTTACGATGCGCCGCAGTGATGCAGACGCCGGGCAACAGATTTCAGAACCCCAGAAGACCGCCGCGCGAAGGCAAGCTCGCCACCGTCGGGCGCGTCGAGGATGTGCCCGATGGCCGCGGCGCGACCGTCGAGCTAAAGGGCGGCAGAGAGCTTGCGCTCTACAACGTCGGCGGCCATTTCTACGCCGTCGAGAACTTCTGCCCGCACAAAGGCGCGCCCCTCGCCGACGGAAACCTCTGCGGCCACGCCGTCGAATGCGACTGGCACGGCTGGAGCTTCGACATACGCACCGGCGCATGCCTCAACCGCGAGAGCGAGCCTGTCGAGACCTACGAGGTCGTCGTCGAAGACGGCTGGATCAAGATTGTCATCTGACTTCATGCTCCGATGGCTTGTTTGACCTCACTCTATGCCGACGCATACGGTTGAAGGAATGAAAGCATTAAGATTCGACAACTTTCAGCCGTCTTCCGAGAAGGCCAGCAGGATCGCCTCAAGGATACGGTCTGAGAACAGTAAAGCGGAGATACAACTTCGCAGCGCGATATGGAGGATGGGGTTTAGATTCCGCAAAAATTATCAGAAGCTTCCGGGCAAGCCCGATGTCGTTTTCATCAAAGAGCGCGTCGCCGTTTTTTGCGACGGAGATTTTTGGCATGGCCGGGATTGGGCAGTAAGAAAACAGAAAGTGCAAAAAGGCTCTAACGCGCCATACTGGATTTCAAAAATTGAGGCTAATATTGAGCGCGATAAGAGACGTAACAAGGAATTGAGAAAGCTTGGGTGGAAGGTAGCGCGTATTTGGGAGACGGATATTCTTAAAGACCCTCAGCAAGCTGCCCGCAAGGTCGTCGCATTTGTCGAATTCGCGCGGGCTAAAAGCCAAGCCAAAAACTGCCAACGATAATATGGAGTGATTCGTAAGGAAAGATCATTCGCCTATGCAAGCAGCTCTCTTTGATTTTAACGTGGGCCACAATCCGAAGCGTAGCTGGCATCGAGAGATGCTCGACTCTTTGGGTGTGGCGCACAAGCCTGCGTGGCCCGATGACTTCGGTCGTGCCATTCGCCATTGGACTATTGATAAAGGGTGTCACCCTATAACGACGCTCAGCCTGTTCTCCGGTGGTGGAGGGCTTGACATCGCTTTCCATGATTGCGGGTTCAAGATTCTTCAAATGGTGGAGATCGAGGCCAAGTTCGTTGAGACGCTAAGAAGCAACTCGCAGAGGGGGAAATTATTAGACGGCTCCGAAGTCATTCATAAGGACATCCGTGAATATGAGCCGGGCGGTGATGTCAAAGTAGATTTCATAATCGGCGGCCCCCCCTGTCAAACCTTCTCAGCCGCGGGGCGCAGGGCGGCGGGGGTGGCCGGAACTTCTGACCCTAGAGGAACTCTCTTTGAGGAGTACGTTCGATTATTAAAGCAGCTTAACCCAAAAGGATTCCTGTTCGAGAACGTGTACGGAATTACGGGGGCGCAAAATGGAGATGCGTGGAGACAGATTCAACATGAGTTCAAGAGCGCCGGCTACTCGATTCACTTTCGCGTTCTTGACGCCGCGGATTACGGCGTGCCGCAGCATCGAGAGCGGCTATTCATCGTAGGGTTTAAAGAGGGAGAGTACAAATTCCCTTACCCCACTCACGGGCCAGACTCGGTTGGGCTACAGCCATTCTATACAGCCAGAGAAGCCACGGCGGACTTCGTTGTCTCAAACGAAGCTGGCAGCATCGGTGGCCGATTTGGAGCATTGCTCCACGACATACCGCCCGGATTGAACTACAGCTTTTACACTAAAGAGATGGGGCATCCTTCTCCAGTGTTTAGCTGGAGGTCGAAGTTCTCTGACTTTCTGTACAAGGCCGACCCGGACGCTCCCGTGCGGACGCTCAAAGCGCAGGGCGGTCAATACACAGGCCCGTTCAGTTGGGAGAACCGTCGTTTCACGATTGCCGAGTTGAAACGACTGCAAACCATCCCCGACGAGTACGACATCGTCGGCGGGCAGCAGGTGTGCGCTCAACAGATAGGCAACTCAGTCCCTCCGCAGATAGGGCGCATCCTTGCGTTAAGTATCTTGAATCAACTAGCAGGCATCGAGCTACCATTCCCGATGCATTATCTACCGGACAACAAGGTGCTATCCTTCAGACAGCGGAAACGACTTCTCACAGCAATCTACGCCGAGAAAGCGCGCGCCGCCATATCGCAACTTCGCGCGAACGGCGCTGGCGCAAAACTGCAAAGGCCTCCGCGCGTCGAGAACGAAACACGATTCCTGTCGCCGAGCTTTGCTTGGGGGGTCGTGCGGTCTTCCGGTAGCGTCGGGATAAAATTAAGGCATGAGTTCTCCGATTCAGCCTGGGCCATCACCGCCGGCTTAGAGGAGAGCGAGGACGAGTCGGTCAAGTACGAGATATTTGTAAGCGCAACGTCCCAACCCGACTGGGGGCTGTCTCGGTCTCTGGTTACACTGAGAGCCATCGACCAAGATGAGCGTGTGCTGACTGCGCTGTGGAAGGCTTTCGAAGAGAAAGTAGACGACTTATACGGCATCGCCGACCTTGTTCAGCTATCTGGCTATTATCAATACAAGCCTAAAGTGACCGCTGCGATGAGCTTCTATTGTGAAGTCACGGAATTATGGTGCGTGATACGCTCCGTCACTCAAGGCATCGGTGTCGCTCAACAGCTTTCCGCAAACGAGCTGGCTTTACTATGGAGCTTGCAGGAAGAGAGTCTACTGTCTCACCTCAAATCACTCCGCGCGATAGGCTACGAGGTGAGAAATCACAACACCAACCCTCAAATACCGCCGGGGTATTATCTGGTTCCATACGCATTCCCAACGCTGACGCCCAAAAGCGTTCAGCTACGCAAGGTCTTAGAGAGGGCTAATGGCTAAGGAACTTTGCCTCAAGGTGTTTGAAGGCAGGAGCGAGCTTGTCTCCGCCGACAGGCGCGAAGTGTTTCTGGAAGGCGCTCCAAGCGAGGAGGCTAAACAGAGATACAGGAAAATTACGACCGCCTTAGCTGATGGTCATTTGGAGAACGTCATATCCCGGTGCGTTGCTGAGCCGCAATCTCTGTCACTAGATCAACTCGACGACGAGCAGACCGATTTACTGGACTCTCTGGTCACAGCCATGACGAGCGAACAGGGCAGGGCATTGATTGGGCTGACAGTGATGCAGCTCTGCATCAAATCCATAGAGCCTGAGCAGAGTGTTAGATTACACAAGGGAGGTTCGTCGAAAGATGGATTTTCTTGGAGAGACGGTATCTCGATGCGGTCTCTCGACAAAAAATTCATTACGCCTGCTTTAAGGAGGCACAACTTGCTTAAGCTCAACCAGGACGGGTTCATGATGACGCGCACGCTGGCGGAGAACTATCCATACTCGAAAGTGTACAAAGCAAGAATCAGAGGCGCGCGGACACAGTGGGCCGAGATTGTCGAAAGAGTTGAGGCGAGGAAACTCGATCCGCTGGCGGCGCTTCAATACCTTGTGTCCAAACTGTTGAACAATGCCGAAGCCTTCAAGTTGCTCGCGCACGACGCCGTGGAAACTTTAGAGCGACTTCTCGCTGCCGGCAAAGTTAGAAGCTCGCAAGACGTTTTAGAGATTATCAACAAGCACATAAGCGAGTCGGACTATGCCGCGCGAATTATGGAGATCGCGATGCACAGCTTGATGCAGGCTTTAAGCGACAACGACGCGCTCGGTGATCTAACGTTGAAGCCCTTATCACAGATGCGCTCCGCGAACAAAAAGCACGGCAACATCGGCGACATAGAGCTTTTGGATGAAGGAGGTCGCATCGTCGAGTCTTGGGATGCCAAGTATGGCAAAGGCTATCTGCGCGAGGAACTGGAGGAGCTTGACGATAAGCTGGCGGATCACGATGCCGTCCGCGTGGCGGGGTTCGTCGTTACGTCAGAGCCTGAGCGAATGCGTGAGCTTAACCGTAGGCGAAGCCAGATCGAGAGTGAGGACGGCATCGAGCTTCCCATCGTTACACTCGAAGACTGGGTGGCCCGGCAATTCGCTCGTGCCGGTGACAGCGACGTTACGGAAAGAGCATTAGCCGTAAGCTGGCTTAGAGCCTATGTCGAATCGCTTGCTCAAATGAGACTGGTCAAAGCTCCCATTGATGAACCGTGCCAGCAGTGGCTTGAGTCGTTAAGAGAAATTCTGACCGCTATATGAGATAGCCAACGTCAGCCGTCGTTGCCGATGGCTTCGACGGGGCAGGCGAGGAGGGCTTCTTCGCAGAGGGCGCGCTGGGCGTCGCTGTCGGGCTGGCTGTAGACGAAGGAGTAGCCTTTGGAGTCGGCGCGCGTGAAGTTGTCGGGCGCTGTGTCGCGGCACACGTCGCAGTCTATGCAGTTCGTGTCCACGTAGTATTCGCCCCCGACGTTTTCGGGGACGCGGTCGTTCGGGTCAGCCATAGTTCGGTGAATAGTAAATGGTGAATGGTGAATGGTGGTTGAATGTCGCTCAAGTCGAGCGATAAATGCTCAAGCCGAACGATGCTCAACCACTATTCACCATTTACCATTTACCATTTACTTGATTGCAAGCATTCGGTCGAGCGCGACGCGCGCCCAACGCGCGGTCTCTTCGGGCACGGTTATCTGGTTGACGACACGGCCCGCGAGGAGCGATTCGAGCGCCCACGCGAGGTTCTGCGGCGCGATGCGGTACATCGTGGCGCACATGCAGAGGTCGGGCGCGAGCAGGCGTATGTGCTTGTCCGGGTGCAGCGCGACGAGGCGGTTGACGAGGTTGACCTCCGTGCCGATTGCCCAAGCGGAGCCGGCGGGCGCGGCCTCAATCGTCTTGATGATGAACTCGGTCGAGCCGTTCAGATCGCTCTTTTCGACGACCTCGCGCTCGCATTCGGGATGCACGAGAACTTTTATGCCGGGGACTTCGCGTCGCACCTGATCAACGTGCCACGGACGGAAGCGACCGTGGACGGAGCAGTGTCCCTTCCAAAGCAGTAGGCGCGCGCGTCGCAACTGCTCCACAGTGTTGCCGCCCAACTCCTTCGACGGATCCCAGAGCGCCATCTCTTCGAGCGGGATGCCGAACTTGACGCCTGTGTTTCTTCCGAGATGCTGGTCTGGGAAGAAGAAGAGCTTGTCCGCTTCTTTGAGATACTTGTCGAAGAGCGGCACGGCGTTCGACGAAGTGCAGACGACGCCTTCATGCTCGCCGCAGAATGCTTTGATGGCCGCGGACGAGTTCATGTAGGTGACGGGCACGACCTTGAATGTGTCGAGAATGCCGGCGGCTTCGAGCTGTTCCCAAGCGTCCTCGACCTGCTCCGCCGTCGCCATGTCGGCCATCGAGCAGCCCGCGCCGAGGTCGGGCAGGATTACTTTCTGATCGCCCGTCTTGAGTATGTCGGCGGACTCGGCCATGAAGTGAACGCCGCAGAAGACTATGAAGTCGGCTTCGGGACGCTGGGCCGCGAGCTTCGCGAGCTTGAAGGAGTCGCCCGTGATGTCTGCGTGCCGGATCACGTCGTCGCGCTGGTAGTGGTGGCCGAGTATGAGAAGGCGCGCGCCAAGCTCGCGCCGCGCCGACTCGATGCGCTCGAACAACTCCGCCTCCGACCGTCCGAAGTAGTCTTCGAGAGCGGGCGCGCCCGTGATCTGAGTCTCAATCATTGCAGCCATCTTCACCTCCACTGCCCGCGCAACGCCGCGAGCGCGAAACGCGAAATATACCGAGTTTAAGAAGGGGCGCGCAAGCGCCCCACGCGCGCCGCGACTCCCGGCGCCGGTATTTAGATGCGTGTCGTGTCGTCAGAGTTTGGAGGTTAAGGAAAGGCGAGCGAGGAAAAAGACGCCGACCCGGATGGGGCGAAAGAGTAGTCCGCGGCGTTGTTTACTCCCGGCCCTTAGCGGATTCGCGCACGAAACGGAGCCAATCCGCGCGCTTCATCTTTCGGCTCGCTTCGAGCAGGCGGTTGACAGTCTCCTCGTTTACACCCGGCAGTGCCGCGCTCTCAGCCACGCCCGCGTATCCGGCCTCGCCGAGCCGGAAGAAATGAACCCGCTCGCCGTCGCAACGCCACACCTCGGCAACGCCGAGCGCGGCGAAGATTGGGAACTTGTCGAGCGAGGGGCTGGTAATGTCTATCTCGATGACCAACTCGGGCGGCGGGTCTGTGGTCAGGTCAATCTCATCCTTCTGACGGATGAGGGCGGCGTGAGTCATGTAATAGCAGGCGTCCGGCTCGAAGCCGCGCTGCAAATCTTTCCGGCGGAAAGTGGTCGAGCCGGCGGCCTCATAATCAACGCCCAGAGTCTCGGCGGCGGCCTCAACCAGCGACATCAACCTCGCTTTGAGTTTCTCATGTTTGAGTGAGAGGATCATGATTTCCAAATTCCCACGGTCGTAAGCGAAGTGCGCGCCGCTGCTTTCCTCGTGCTCGGCGAGCAGCCGCTCATAAGTCTCCCAACTGACCCCATGCAGGAGAACTTTTTGCTCGATCTGTTTCGGCGTTTCAAGAACTGTCGTCATCGGATTACCTCTCAAATACAAGCGCCACACCGGAACGCCCTGCCAACGGTGTCATGGGCGCGTCATATCTTCGGGCCTCACGTACTCGTCGAACTGCTCGCCAGTCAGTAGCCCAAGCTCGACCGCCGACTCGCGCAGCGTGATGCCTTTCTTGTGCGCGTTCTTGGCGATGCGCGCGGCGTTGTCGTAGCCGATGTGCGGGTTCAAGGCGGTGACGAGCATGAGCGAGCTACGCAGGTTCTCTTCGATGCGCGCGCGGTTGAGTTCCAGCCCCTCGACGCAGAAGTCAACGAAGCCTCGGCATGCGTCCTTCAAAAGGCGTATCGAGTGGAGCAGGTTGTGAATCATCACGGGGTTGAAGACGTTCAACTCGAAGTTGCCCTGCGATCCCGCGAACCCTATTGCGGCGTCGTTGCCCATCACCTGCACGGCGACCATCGTCAACGCCTCACTCTGCGTGGGGTTGACCTTGCCCGGCATGATCGAAGACCCCGGCTCGTTCTCAGGCAGCACAAGCTCACCGAGACCCGCGCGCGGGCCTGAGCCGAGCCAGCGTATGTCGTTCGCAATCTTCATCAGAGAGCATGCGAGCGTCTTGAGCGCGCCGCTTGCGAAGACCATCTCGTCGTGAGCCGAAAGGGCCGCGAACTTGTTCGGGTGCGGCTTGAAGGGCAGGTTTGTCAGCTCCGCAATCTTCGACGCCGCGCGCACGGCGAACTCCGGGTGCGAGTTCAGACCCGTGCCCACCGCCGTGCCGCCGATGGCGAGGTCGTAGAGTCCGGGCAGCGTCATCTCCAAGCGTTCCACGTCGCGCTCAAGAAGTGATGCCCAGCCGGAAAACTCCTGTCCCACCGTCAAGGGCGTCGCGTCCTGAAGGTGCGTGCGCCCGATCTTCACAACGTCGCAAAACTCTTTCGCCTTTGCATCAATCGCATCATGCAGCCGTTGGACTTCCGGCAGGAGCTTCTTCATCTGCTCGGCGGCGGCGATGTGCATGGCCGTCGGGAAGGTGTCGTTCGACGACTGCGACATGTTCACGTCGTCGTTCGGGTGTATGGGCTTCTTGCTCCCCAGAACGCCCCCCGCCAACTCAATCGCGCGGTTCGAGATGACCTCGTTCGCGTTCATGTTGGTCTGCGTCCCGCTCCCCGTCTGCCACACGCGCAGAGGGAAATGCTCGTCGAGCTTTCCTTCAATGACTTCATCGGCGGCGCGCTCAATCAGACGCGCCTTGTCCGCCGCGAGCTTGCCCAAGTCTTCGTTGACGAGCGCGGCGGCCTTCTTCAGCACACCGAGCGCACGTATCATCTCGCGCGGCATCGTGTCGAAACCTATGTCGAAGTGATGGAGCGAGCGCTCGGTCTGCGCGCCCCAGTAGCGATCCGCGGCGACCTCCACCTCGCCCATGCTGTCCGACTCTGTTCTCGTCGTTCGTTTCGCTTCCGTAGCGTCGTGTGCCATCTTCGGTTTGCCGTCCCCGTAATTTTTAGTCTCCGCCCAACAACAAATCATACACCACGCCGCCCGCGAGTCGCACAAGCCCGATGTGCCTCGGTTACGCGAGCTAGAGTAAATTTTAGATTGAATGTGAGGGGAGTATGACTCACCGCCGCAGGCGCAGAGGGCGCAGAGCTAACGCAGAGAAATGCAGACACTCCGCGCTTCCTCCGCGCCCTCTGCGCCTCTGCGGTGAACCCGGCTTACCCTACACTCAACTCAAAAGCGATCTAAAACGCGAGCGAGCGTGTCTCCGTTAAAGTGACACGCTCGCCCGACGCCCTCGGTTTCCGCCAAGTACATCCGATGTAGAGGCCGCGCGCACGCCCGCCAGCGCACACGCGGCCTCGACGCCCCGGCGATTGACCGGGGCAAGCGGCACAGTCTGTCTGCCCATAGACGTGCCAGCATTAACTAATCGCAAACTAAAATGCTCATGTGATATTCTCTCGCGCGTTCCAGTCTTTGAAAATAAGGCAACGGGTCGGATGCGTAGCGAAGGCTCACCCTCAAGTTGATGATGAGCATCGCCGTTGAGTATGAGAGGTTCATTCTCACGGCAAAACGATTACGCAGGAGCATTCTACGTATAACTGTACGTAGATGCAAGCTAAATGTTGTGACCCCATCAGGAGGTGAAGCCTGATGGGGTACGCGCGCCCGAAGCCTGAGCGGTTGGCTGAAAAGCTTCTACAGATTCGGAATGCTCTCGGCCTTTCACAAACCGAGATGTGGAGACGATTGGGACAGGAAGATGCCGCCAGCTACGATAGGATTTCAAAATACGAACAGGGAAGAAACGAGCCGCCGTTGATGATTCTTCTGCAATACGCCCGCCTCGCCAACGTCTACATGGAAGCCCTCGTTGACGACGAGCTAGACCTACCCGACAAACTTCCAAGCTCGACCAAAAGCGAAGGCATCAAGCGCAAGCCCGCAACGCGCAGCCGAAAGCGTTAGCGTATCCCCTTCAAGAAGACTCGCCCTCAACCCTCGCCAACCTCCGCCGTGCAATCTCCGCACTTGGCGAGCCGAGTCTCTCAAAGATATTCAGAGCCTCACGGAACAGCCGCGCCGCCTCCGCCTTATCACCATCCTTTTCTGCGAGAAGTCCAAAGGTGTACAGGCTGATGGCAATGCCATCTTGGTTGCCGAGTCTCTTATCAATCTCCAAGCCCTCGCTGTAGAGGCGGCGCGCTTCTTGCACATCGCCCTGACCATGCGCGAGCCGACCTAGATTGTGCAGTGTGCTGGCGACGCCGCTCTGGTTGCCGAGCCTCTTGCTGATCTCAAGGCTCTCGCTGTAGAGACGACGCGCCTCTACAAATTCGCCTTGATTATGTGCGAGCGTCGCCAACTGGTGCAGAACGCCAGCAGCGTTTGCCTGTTCCTTCAGGTTGGTGAACGTATCTAGTGATTCCGTGAGTAGCCTCTTTGCTTCGTCAACATTGCCTTGATTTAAAGCAATGTTGCCTAAGCTCCAAATCGTCAATGCAACGCCGCTCTGGTTGCCGAGTCTCTTGTTGATCTCAAGGCTCTCGTCGTAGAGGCGGCGCGCTTCGGCAAGCTCTCCGCGGTACTGGTACATGGCGGCTAGATTATGCAAGAGACCTGAAAGCCATCTCTCATTTTGTGAAGAACGGGCTGCTTGAAGTGCCTGCTCGCCGAGTCTTACGGCCTCGTCCCAGTAGCCGCGCATGATTAGCATCCCGGTAGCGTTGGTATCGGGATTTGCCAGAGCGTATGCCATTCGCATTACGCTTCCCCAGTCCTCAGCAGCGAACGCCGCCTCCGACGCTCTCAGCAGGTTGTCTTTCTCCTCTTCCAGCGCGTCGTAATCTTCGGGCGTCAGCCCCTTGCGCACTATGGCGTAGCGAAGGAAGTAAGCGACGAAACGGCTACGAAACTCGTCAGCGCGCGTGTCTCTCGACAGTCGTGCAGCGGCCAGCGTGCGCGTCAAGCCTTCGACGGCGAGGCGGCGGTGTTCGTCAATTGCTTTAACGAGCCACAGTCTGTTGAGGCTCTTGGCTGCCTCTTTCGCGCGGTCGGTATTGTCGAAACCCGCCACCTCGGCCAGCGCGTTGCGCGTCGCGCTCGGCGCGAAGAGAGAGAGGGCGAGCAGCACATCTCGTCCGTCATCATCAAGCAGATTGTAGGAGCGGTCGAAGACGCGCTCGGCGGCGTCGCCGCCCTGCGCCAGTTCTTCCAATACCGCGTCAGGCTCTTGCGCGTCGTCAATCTGCGCCACCACCCACTGCATGACGAATGGATTGGCTTCCGCCGTCTCGAAGACGCGCCCGCGCACCACCGCCGAGAAAATCTGCGCGTCCTGCGTCTGCGCGACCAGCTTCTCCAAAAACTCCGCCGCCTCTTCGCGCGACATGGCGGAGACCGGAACGAAGACAGTCCCGGCGACTCTGGGCCGCGAGGTGAACAGCGCGCAGCATTGCGCCTTTGCGAACCAAGCCTCAATGCGCTTCTGCTCGCCTGCCGCAATCGTCTCGTAGTTGTCCAGCACGACGAGCGCGGCGGGTTCGGCGACGAGCGCGCGCACCGCCTCCTCTTTCTCGCCGGGCGCGAGCGTGCGTAACTCCGCGCGCCCGAGTTGCGTTGCGATGTCGTCGAGCAAAGCGAGGAGCGTAAAGTCCGCGCGCCCGTCCGCGCTGCTCCAAACGATTCGATCCTCGTACAAATCCTGCAACTGGCGCGCGGTCTCGGCGGCCAGCGTAGACTTGCCAATGCCGCCCGGCCCTGACAGCGTGACCAATTTATCCTGCCCCGGCGCAAGCTCTTCTTTCAGACGCTCAACGATGTCGCGCCCTCCCGCGTCGCGCCGTGCAACGAAGCCGAAAACGGGAGCGCGCGGGATTGAAGGCAGCGGCGAAACTATTACGTGCTTTTCCGTCGCCGCGCCGCGCGGCAGCGGCTCGTCGCGGAGGACGGCGAGTAGAAGACGGATGCCTTCCTCGAATTTTTCATCTTCGCGGAAGTCTATGCGGTTCAGATGATCTAAGAAGCGAGGGATTTCGCACGTGCTTAGGTAGAGCGGAATCAAACGGCGCTCTCTGCGCTTCATGTTTGCGTGGTGCGTGGAGTACCACTCTTCGCTGACCCACTGCGAGTTCACAGCCTCTTGCGACAAGACGAGTCCGACGTAGCGGCTCTCTGCAAGGGCGCGGTCGAGCCGTTCGTCAACTGACTCGCCGGGCCGTATGTCCCACGGGGCGAAGAAGGCTACGAGAGTTCTGTCTTTCCACTTCTCCTGCTCGACGCGCGTGGCGAGCTTCTTCGCCCAGCCTTCGTCGGCGCGGTTGTAGCTGATGAAGAGGTCGTATTTGTAATCTTGTTCGTTGGTCATATCGTGAGGGCAAGTCGCCGATAGTTCCTTATGAAGTGTAACGCTACTGCTTGGCCGGAGCTTTCTTCTCGATGAATTCGGAGAGGAGCTTGGCGTAGTCGTCGGCCTTGAGTTCTTTGAGTCGGTCGAGGGAGGCTAAGGCTTGCTCGCGTTGGCCGAGGGAGGCGTGGGCGAGGCCTGCGAAGTAGTGCGCGCCGGGGGAGTTGGGGCGGAGCTTGATGGATTGTTCGGCGGCGGCGGCGGCCTCGCGGTGCTTGCGTAGGCCGATGTAGGCTTCGCCGAGGTTTTCGTAGGCGTCGGCGCTGTCGGGCATTTTGCGTAGGACGCGCTTGAAGGATTCGGCGGCCTCCGCGTGGCGCTGTGCGGCGTTGTAGACGAGGCCGAGCTTGAAGTGGGCGACCGCGTAGTCGGGGTCTATTTGCAGGAGGCTTTTGTAGGACTCTTCCGCCTCGGCGAGACGGCCCGCGGCGAGTAGCTCGTCGCCCGCCGTGATGTACGCGCGCGAGGCGTTGATGAGAGAGTCGCCCGCCTCGCGCTCGCGACCGAGCTTGACCGAGACGAGCGCGAGGTTGAAGTGCGCCTGCGCGTACTTCGGGTCGAGCTGCACGGCGCGGCGAAAGGCGGCGGCGGCCTCGTCGAAGCGCCCCAAGGCGAAGAGCGCGCTGCCGCGGTTGTTGTGCGCGGCGGCAAGCTCAGGGTAGAGGCGTATGGCTTCGTCGTACTCTCTGACTGCCTGCTCGAACTTGTTTTTGGAGAAGTAGTCGAGTCCCTTGTCGGTGCGGGCGAGCGCCTGCCGCTCTTCGGGCGAGACGGCGCGGACGACCGAGGGCTTTGCGACGGCCTTGTTGTCGGCGTCGGAAGGGAACGCACCGTCATTTTTGCCCTCCTCGAAGCGGCGTCGCAAGGTCTCGTTGACGGCGCGTTGCGACTCCGCCATCCTGCGCTGCATCAGCACGCGGTAGGCTTCGTTCGGGTCGGGCATGCGCTGCTGCGCGAGCGCCGGGGCGTGCGCGAGCGCGAGCGTTGCGAGCATTGCGCGCGAGGCCGCGCGAGCGAGGGCTTGGCGTAGACGTGCGGCGTTAAAAAAGTTCATGGCGCGCATCCTTAACGGCGGGAAGCTCCGGGCTGTTCAGTCGCTGAAAGGCCGCTTCGACTCGATGCCGCGATTATACGCCCGACCGCGAGACTCTTGGGAAGTAATTCGCGTCAGAAACGCGACCGTCAGGGAGCGTGTCGAGAAGCAGGAGGCAGGAGCAGGAGGCAGACGGCACGAAACTACCTGCCTCCTGCTCCTGCCTCCTGCCGACTGACTACTCCCCGCCCTCGACGGGAGCGCCCTCCTGCTTCCAAGCGCTCCAGCCGCCGGCCATCGAGTAGACGTTTGTATAACCCATGCGTTGCAGGTTGTCCGCGGCGAGCGCCGAGCGATAGCCGCCGCCGCAGTAGAGTATGATCTCCGCGTCGTGGTCGGGGATTTCCCGTTCGATGTCGCGCTCGATGATGCCGCGCCCCATGTGCCGCGCGCCCGCCGCGCGCCCCTTCTCCCACTCGTTGTCCTCGCGCACATCAATCAGGCGCGCGCCCTCTTCCAAACGCTCCAGCGTCCGCTCGACATCAACCTCGCGGACGCGCGTCTTGGCGTCGTCGGTGAGCTTCAAAAACCCTTCGGTGTGTTTCATCTTTTTTGCCCTCGCGTCGGCGTATAGGCGACCCGCACGAGCGCGCACGCTATCCTCGCAGCGCTCGACCGCGGCCCGTGTGGCGCGCGCGCCGGCCTCCTCTTGACTTTAAATTTTTTCGGCTGTTACATGATAGCGTTTTGCGATCCCCCCGTGGAGGTTTCCATGATGTACGGAAGAATTTCCTGCCTGCTTCTCCTGCTCGCGTTCAGCTTCGTAATTGCCGGGTGCAAGAAAGACACAGAGGTCAACGCCGTTATCGCCGATCTGGACGCCTTCACGAAAGAGCTTGTTCAGAAGGTCGAGGGCGCGCAGAACCCCTCCGCCGGGATTGACGACGCGCAGAAGTTTCTCGACGCGCGCAAGGCCGACATGAGAGCCAAGATCGAATCGCTCAAAGGAATGCGCGGCTATCAGGTCAGCAAGGAGACGACGGCGAAGATAACGGAAAGCGTCACCGAAGACGTGATGAGCGTCAACAAGCTCAAGATCAAGTTTATGAGCAACACGATGCGCGACCCCGCCCTTAAGGCCAAGCTCGACAAGCTCGTCGAAGACTACAACGCGCTGCTGAAAATGTAAGCGCGCGCAAAGAGGCCGTGCGTCCTCTATGTTAAAGACCGGAGGCTATGGCTCCGTCGGCTCGACCAGCGCGTCAGCCGTCGGCCCTTAGCCTCTTTGTCTGTAAGACGCGAGTGCGTCTATAATGTCGTTTGAAAAGCTTTCCAAATAACAGGTGACAGGTGACGGGTGACAGGTGACAGGATAAGACCTGTTCTTTCCTGTCACCTGTCACCCGTCACCTGTCACGGCCTTTTGAGGAGAGAACATTGTCTACGGAACAGTTTGACGTAACGATCATCGGTGGCGGCCCCGGCGGGTATGTTGCGGCGGTGCGCGGCGCGCAGCTAGGTTTGAAGGTCGCGCTCGTGGAGAAGGACAAGCGTCTGGGCGGGACGTGCGGGCTGCGCGGCTGCATCCCTACGAAACAGCTTTTGATGTCGGCTCACTACTACGAGAAGGCGCAGAAGGAGCTTTCGGATTTCGGCATCAAGATGACGGGCGTCGAGCTTGCCTTCGATGACGTGCAGAAGCGTAAGAACAAGGTCGTGCTGAAGAACTCGAAGGGCGTCGAGTACCTTATGAAGAAGAACAAGGTGACGACCTTCAACGGCTTCGCGCGGCTGCAAGCGCCCGGCCAAGTAGAGGTCAGTTACGAGGGCGGCAAAAAAGAGACCATCAGCACGAAGAACATCATCATCGCCACAGGCTCGGTCGTGCGGCCCATCAAGGGGATGGAGACGGACGGCGAGCGCATCGTAAACTCCGACCACATACTCGAACTCAAGGAAGTGCCCAAATCGCTCATCGTCGTCGGCTCAGGCGCGGTCGGCACCGAGTTCGCCTCCGTCTATTCGCGCTTCGGCGCGGAGACGACGCTCGTCGAACTTCTGCCGCGCCTGATGCCGCTCGAAGACGAAGAGGTCTCGAAGGAGCTTGAAAAATCGTTCCGCAAGCGCGGCATCAAATGTCTCGTCGGCACGAAGCTCGATAAGGTCGAGCGGACTGACGCGGGCGTGCGCGTTTCGGGCAAAGACGATAAGGGCAAGGACGTATCCTTGGAAGCCGAGATGCTCCTCGTCGCCGTCGGTCGCATGCCTTTCATCGAAGGCTTGGGCCTCGAAGGCACGAAGGTCAAGGTAGAGCGCGGCACGATTCAGGTGGACGAATTCTGTCGCACCGCAGAGCCGAACGTCTACGCCATCGGCGACGTGATACCGACGCCGTGGCTCGCACACCTCGCCTCGAAAGAGGGCATCCTCGTCGTCGAGCAGATCGCCGGGCAAAACCCGCAGCCGATAAATTTGCGCCACGTGCCTTCATGCACCTACTGCGACCCCGAAGTCGCTTCGGTCGGACTCACCGAGGCGAAGGCGAAGGAGTTGGGCTACGACGTTAAGAGCGCGAAGTTTCCCTTCAGCGCGTCGGGCAAGGCGCGCATACTCGGCGAGGAAGAGGGCTTCGTCAAGGTCGTCAGCGAGACGAAGTACGACGAGCTTTTAGGCGTCCACGTCATCGGCCCGCACGCGACCGAGATCATCCACGAGGCAATCGTCGCGATGCACCTCGAATCCACGGCTGAGGAACTTGGCCGCGTCATCCACGCGCACCCGACCGTCTCCGAAGCCGTCATGGAAGCCGCCGAGGGCATCCACGGACTGACGATTCACATTTAAAAAATTGTAGGGGTAGGGCTTGTCCCTGCCCGCTGTGCTTCATTACAAATCTAGGTGAACAACTTCACGCGGCGGGCAGGGACAAGCCCTGCCCCTACAGAATTATCAATGAAGAGTTCAACGACCAAGACCGCCGCCCGCGCGGATAAAGACGCGAAGGGCAAGATGAAAGAGGCCGATGTGGAGAAGCCGGACGGCGCGCAAGACTCGAACGGCGCGGGCGCGAGCGCGCAGCCGTTCATTTACCTTGCTCCTCCTCCCGCCGAAAGCTTGAGCGTCGCAGACCCGACGAACGAGCGGGGCGAGCTTGTCTGCACGAGCGAAACGAAGCTCACGCCTGATCGGATGTTGGAGCTTTATCGCTGGCTTCAACTCACGCGGCTCGTCGAGGAAAAACTCGTCAACCTGTATCGTCAGACGAAGGTCGTCGGCGGCGTCTTCCGCTCGCTCGGACAGGAGGCGACAGCCGTCGGCACTTGTTACGCACTCAGGCCGAAGGACTTCATCGCGCCGCTCATACGCGACCTCGGCGCGGTTCTCGTGAAGGGCATACGGCCACGCGAGATTTTCGCGCAGTACATGGCGAAGGCTTGGGGGCCATCCGAGGGGCGCGACCTCAACATACACTTCGGCGACCTTGAGAAAGGCTTCATCGGCCCGATCTCGCACCTCGGCGACATGATCCCCGTGATGACCGGCATCGTTCTGGCCGCGCGCATGCAGAAGAAGGACTCGGTCGCCGTTGCGTACATCGGCGACGGAGGAATGAGCACGGGCGCGTTCCATGAGGGTCTGAACTTCGCCGCCGTGCAGCGTCTCCCGCTCGTCGTCGTCGCCGAGCACAACTGGTACGCCTACTCGACGCCGACCTCGAAGCAGTGCGCCGTCAAGAACCTCGCGGAGAAGGCCGCGGGCTACGGCATCCCCGGCTACATCGTTGACGGAAACGATGTCATAGCTTGCTACGAAGTGATGAAGCGCGCCGCGGAGTTCGCGCGCGGCGGCGGCGGCGCGGTTGTAGTCGAAGCGAAGACCTACAGGCGCAAAGGGCACGCGGAGCACGACGACCAGAGGTATCTTCCGGCGGGCGAGATCGAGATGTGGGAGAAGCGCGACCCCGTCGAACGCTACGAGCGCCACCTGATTGCAAAGGGCGTCGCCAATCAGGAAAAACTGGACGAGATAGTCGCCGACGTGCGCCGCGAGATCGAAGAAGATTCGGCGTGGGCCGAAAGCTCGCCCATGCCCGAAGCCGGGAAGGCCGCGCTCAACGTCTTCGACAACACAATCGTCCCGCCCGCATTTCGCCCTAAGGTTTTCGGGCGGAGTGAATGACGACAACGGCGGTGACGGTTAAGACCGTCAATGGTGTAAGGGAGCTTGCATGCAGACAATCTCTATCAGCTTGCCGGAAACAGCATTCGCGGCCCTACGCAAAGCGCCGGATGAATTCGTCCGCGAGATGCGAATCGCGGCGGCGGTGAAGTGGTACGAAATCGGTGAGTTGTCGCAGGGCAAGGCGGCTGAGGTGGCAGGGCTGACGCGCGCCGCGTTCATCCAAGCGCTGGCCCGTTTCAAAGTTTCCCCACTGCAATACACGGCTGAAGAATTGGCCGAGGAACTGGCCGGTGAAAATTGAAAAGGCCGTCGTTAACGCTTCGCCGCTGATCTTGTTATTCAAGAGCGGCCTGTCGGATTTGTTGCCGCAGCTTTTCGCCGAGGTGGTCGTCACGGACGCGGTCTGGGAAGAAGTTATGGCGGGCGGCGAGACGGATTCCGCAGCGACCCGACTGCCGGCAGCTTCTTGGGTTCGCCGCGTCAAGGCAACAGCGATAGCGCCTGAAGTGCTCGTCTGGAATTTGGGCGACGGCGAGTCGGAAGTTTTAAGCTTTGCTTTAGCGCATCCTGAGTACCGGGCGGTAGTTGACGACCACGCGGCAAGAGGTTGCGCGCGGACGCTGGGCATCCGAACGCTCGGCACCGGCGGCGCGTTGATCCTAGCAAAAAGACGCGGCCTGATACCGTCTGTGTCTGCTGAATTACAGAAGTTGCGAGACGCTGGACTCTGGATTTCCGACGAGGTGGCCGTCCTGTTGAAGGAACAAGCGGGCGAGTCTGATTGAAGTGTGAACAGTAGATCAATTGAAAGACGCGATTGACATGTCAACCGCACTAAAAAAAGAGCACAAGTCGAACCGCCCGGAGCGCGGCGGGGTTGTGACGCTGGTCGAGGCCATACGTCAGGGTTTGTGGGAAGAGATGGAGCGCGACGCTTCGGTCTTCCTCATCGGCGAGGACGTTGGAGCTTACGGCGGCGCGTTCAAGGTGACGGACGGGCTGCTCGACGAGTTCGGCGAAGAGCGCGTGATTGACACGCCTATCTCGGAGGCGGCGATTGTCGGCGCGGCGTGCGGCGCGGCCCTGATGGGGATGCGCCCCGTCGCCGAGTTTCAGTTCATAGATTTCATCTCGCCCGGCTTCGACATGCTGACGAACTACGCGGCGAAGAGTCGCTATCGTTGGGGCGCGGGGCTTGCGACGGTTTTTCGTGGCCCGTGCGGCGCGGGCGTTCATTCAGGGCCGTTCCATAGCTTGAACGCGGAGGCGTTCTTCCTCAACACCGCCGGCCTCAAGATGGTCGAGCCTTCCACGCCTTACGACGCGAAGGGACTTATCAAGGCCGCGATACGCGACCCCGACCCCGTTCTCTACTTCGAGCATAAGAAACTCTACCGCCTGCCGCGCCTGCGCGAAGAGATTCCAGAGGACGACTACATCGTCGAGATAGGCAAGGCGCGCACGCGTCGCGAAGGGCGCGATCTTTCGATCATCACGTTCGGCGCGCAAGTCCTTAACGCGCTCGACGCGGCGGAGGAGTTAGAGAAGGAAGGTCTCGACGTTGAAGTCGTAGACCTTCGCACGCTCGCGCCGATGGACAGAGGGGCGATTCTCGCGACGGCGAAGAAGACGAGCAAGGTCTTGATTCTGCACGAGGCTTCGCGCACGGGCGGCATCGGCGGCGAGATAGCGGCGTCCATCTGCGAAGAAGCATTCGAGTGGCTCGACGCGCCCGTCGTCCGCGTCGCCGCGACCGACACGCCCGTGCCCTACTCGCCGCCGCTCGAAGAGTACCACCTGCCGCAGGTCAAAGACGTTGTGGACGCCGCGCGTAAGCTCGCGGCTTATTGATAGCTGTTAGCTATTAGCTGTTAGCTTTTAGCCAAACCGAAGAGCCGAGAGCTTCCGGCTCAAAGCTAACAGCTATTCCAAAGGAGAATGACGATGCCCAAGTTCTTAATCGAGCGCGAAATACCCGGCGCGGGCGATCTCGACGCGCGGGAGTTGCAGGCCATCTCGGAGAAGTCTTGCGGGGTCTTGCGCGAGATGGGGCCGCAGATTCAGTGGGTCGAGAGCTACGTCACGGGCGACAAGGTTTACTGCGTCTACATCGCGCCGGACGAGGCGGCGGTGCGCGAGCACGCCACGCGCGGCGGCTTTCCA
>DASQLL010000215.1:0-19196 GCA_035630035.1 Pyrinomonadaceae bacterium
TTTATTATAAAGACATAACGGGCAAGCCCCACTGTTTGCAATGGTGTCGCTTTTTTAAACCGGGCCACGACACTCTCACTGTTTGTCCAGACTACAATCGAGAACTTTACTAAAACCAACAAGCACAGTAACCAAATATAAGACGCCACTACACACCTTGACCATAAAGTCCTCCGCCTGACCACAAAGTCTGACCATAAAGTGACTTTAGGGGCAAAGCCAGTGCGAAGTAAGTATCACGTGCATACTTCATTCGCACCCACGTTGATGCCCGCCAGAATCCGGCCAAAAGTTTATACAGACGAGTAAAAATCTGAGTTTGCATCCTCTCGTGAGGGCAGAGGTGCGAACGAGGTATCACTTTTCGAGGGGCTGAGAGGTTTCCATCGGAAGGCGCGGAGGTGTGCGAAAAGCTGATGTTTGTTGGGCATTGCGTGAGTTTCGCGCGCGCGCGGCGAGTTGGCACGACGGTTGTAATGGAGGAGAGCAGAGTTCTTCAACAGCTTTTGAAATCAACCCCGTACACACGGACATACGCTAAAAGGAGAAGCCACCATGTTGCGCCGCATCACATCTTCCCTGATCGCCGTCAGCCTACTCGTTGCCACACTCTCCCCGCTCGCAAACGTCTTCGCCGCGAGCGCAGCCGACCAGCAAGGCCGCGCGCAGAAGCGCGAAAGCAAGGTCGCGCCGGAGCTGACTGCGAAGGCCGCCTCGACGCAGATGGTGCGCGTCATCGTTCAGACCAAAGGTCAGCCGACGGCGGCGCACGACGGCGCGGTCGCGCGAAGGGGCGGCGCAAGGCGTCAGACGTTCGCCGCGCTCGACGCCATCACGGTTGACGTTCCGGCCAACGCCGTCGCGGAGCTTGCGGCGCGCGAAGATGTTGCATACGTCTCGCCCGACCGCGAGGTGCGCGCCGAGATGGACGTGACGCGCGAGACTACGGGCGCAGCGCAGGCGCAAGCCGGCGTCACGGGCGTTTCGGGGATGACCGGCAAGGGCGTCGGCATCGCCGTCATTGACAGCGGCATCAGCGCCGCCCACCCGGACTTTGAGACGAACAACCGCAAGTCGCGCGTCGTCGCCGCCGTCAACTTCACAGGAAGCGGCGGTGCGGGCGTTGACGGCAACGGCATTCTCATCAGCGACGGCATTCTCATCAGCGACGGCGACCGCGACGGTCACGGCACGGGCGTGGCGGGCGTCGCCGCCGGAAGCGGCGCGGCCAGTGCGGGCTACGCGGGCAACTACGCAGGCATCGCGCCCGAAGCCAACCTCATTGATCTGAAAGTCCTCGACGAGAACGGCGTCGGCACGACGAGCGCGACCTTGAACGCAATCAACTGGGCGATTACGAATCAGAAGCGCTTCAACATCCGCGTCATCAACATGAGCCTCGGCGCTCCCGTCCGCGAGTCGTTCCGCACAGACCCGCTCTCGCAGGCCGTGGGCCGCGCCGTCCAATCCGGCATCGTCGTCGTGTGCAGCGCGGGCAACAACGGGCGCACAGAAAAGATCGTCGGCTACGATGCGAACAATGAACCCGTCTACCAGCAACTCTTCGGCGCGATCAACAGTCCCGGCAACTCGCCCTACGCGATCACCGTCGGCGCGACCGACTCGCACACGACCGCCGGTCGCTCCGACGACACGGTCGCGCAGTTCTCCTCGAAAGGCCCGACGCAGTTCGACCACTTCCCGAAGCCCGACCTCGTCGCCCCCGGCCGCCGCCTCGTCGCCGCGATGTCGCTCGACAACCCGACGACTGCCAGCGAACACGTTGACCGCATCGTGCAGCCCAACGGCGCGGGCGCGCTACAGAACCACTATTTCAAATACTCCGGCACGTCCTTCTCCGCTCCGGTCGTCTCCGGCGTCGTCGCGCTGATGTTGGAAGCGAACAAGTCCTTGACGCCGGTGCTTGCGAAGGCCGCGCTCGTTCGCACGGCGAATGCGCTGCCGTCCACGCTCTTCGCGAGCAAGGCGCAGGACATCCTGAGTCAGGGCGCGGGCGCTGTGAACGCCGTGGCCGCCGTGCAGATGGCGCGCGCAATCGTCCCGAACGCCGACAAGCTCAAAGCGGGCGAACAGATTTTCCGCAACGGCACGACGCTCAAGTCCCTCCCGCAGTCGGCAAGCATAGGCGGCGAGACCGTCAGCCAGAGCGGGCGCGTTCTCTACTCGACCGGCGTCCTCTTCACCGACCGCCCCGTGCTTCTCAACGGCATCATGCTCTCCGACGGCCTCCTGATGAGCGACGGCCTCATCATGTCCGACGGCATCATCGTGAGCGACGGCATACTGATCTCGGACGGCATACTAATCTCCGATGGCATACTGATCTCCGACGGCATCATGGTCTCGGACGGCATCATGGTGAGCGATGGCCTGCTCTTGTCCGACGGCCTGCTGCTCTCGGATGGGATTATGCTGAGCGACGGCTTGCTCGTAAGCGACGGCCTTCTGATGAGCGACGGCCTCCTGATGAGCGACGGCATCCTAATCTCCGACGGCATTCTCGTGAGCGACGGGACGCAGCACGGCGACGGCATCCTAATCGGTGACGGCATCCTGATCTCCGATGGCATCCTTATCTCGGACGGCATCCTGATCTCCGACGCGGTCGTCGTCAACGCAGGCTTGCTCATGTCGGACGGCCTGTTGCTGTCGGACGGCTTGCTCCTCTCCGACGGGCTTCTGCTCTCGGACGGGCTGCTGTTGAGCGACGGCATTCTGATATCGGACGGCATCATCATCAGCGACGGGATACTCGTGTCGGACGGGATACTCGTGTCGGACGGCATCCTCGTCTCCGACTAGGCGGCGAGTCTCAGGCGCGACGTAAGGCTGAGGCGGCGAATGCAAAAGTGCGAGGGCGCGCTCAAACAAAGTGTTGAGCGCGCCCTCGCACTTTTGCATTTCAGCCGACTATTTTTAACGTCTCACACGTTTGACTCGTTTGGCCTTGGCCGATTTGGCCTTGGCGGGTTTGAGCATTATCACGTGCGTGGCCCTGACGTATCTGGGCGCGACGGGCACGGGCGCAGGGGCGAGGGGCGCGGGCGGCGCGGCGGGCGCGGGCGCGGCGGCAGGGACTGCGATGGGCGTTGCCGATTTGGGCCGGCCTGTCGGCCTCTCTATACCAAAAGGCGACGGGCCGTCTATCAATATGATGCGCGGCACCGTGTTCTGGGCCTCAATGTTAAGGAAGAAGCGGAACGGGCCATCGCGCATCACGCCCAACTTGAAGACGATGTTGACGCTGAAGGTAGGCTGGAGCGGCTCGTTAAGTGCGATAACGTCATTCCCGGTAAGAGGCTGAGTGGCCGCCGCGGGAGATGGGCTGCCACCTGTGATGAAGTCAGCCGACAGGCTGGCGTTGTAGCCGCCGCCGGCGGGCTGCTCGGGCGGCTCCTCCAGCCGGACGCCGCGCACCGCCACGACGCCGATGCTCGGCGAGCCGGCCTCCCCGTCCTGCGAGGTCAGCGCGCGCACGTCCGCGCACGTGCCGCCCGCGCACTCAACACCGGGCGTGCCGATTGTGGTGATGTTGACGACGCGGAAGCGCAGGCGCGTCACGGGCTGCGTCGTGTTGTTTGTGAACGTGCGGCGGATCAGAAGGACGCCGAGGTCGGCGTTCGGCTCGACGTTCGGGCGTCGCTCGCGGTTCGGCGGCGACGAAGCCGCGACGGTCGGGTCGAGCAGGCTAGTGGTGATGGTCGTGTTGTTGACGATGGGGCTGGCGAGGTTCTCGGGGCCGGGCGCGCCCAGCCGCGTGATCTGGATGCTGATCGCCGTCCCGACGAGGAGGAAGTCCGCGGCGTTGTCGGTCGTGTCCTTCGGTAGCGCGTTCCGCAGGTCGCGGTAGTAGGTGTGCTCGCTGTTGGCGGTCACGACGTTCGGGAAGCCTGTGCCCTCCCTAAAGAGCGCGGGCGAGCCGGTGAAGCCGAATGCGTCGAGCCGCGTGGCCGCGTTCATGTTCAGGCCGTTCGTCGTGGAGAAGAGCGCGACCCCGTTCCCGTCTGGCACGTCGAAGTCCCACGTCCTGTCCGGGGTTGTGTGGGTGAAGGTCCCGCTCACCCCGTTCGTGACGCACGGCGCAGCCGCGCCCACCGGGGCCGCGGTCACAGGGGGGCCGCCCGGGCCGCTGCCCGAAGGGTAGTTGCACAGGCTGTAGCCGTTGACGTTCGCGCCGAGCAGGTGGCCGCGCGCCGGGATGCGCGTCCCGTTGTCTATGGTGAAGAGGGGGCCGGTGATCTGCCCATCCGAGATCGCGACTGTCCATCCGCTTGTGCCGTCCGTGGACTGGACGAAGATGTCCTGATCGGTGTTGTTGTAGAGTTCAACGAACTCGTCCTCGGCCCCAGCCTGGCCGCGCAGACGCAACTCGCTGATGATGACCTGCCCGGCCTGAATCGGCGGAACTTGAGCCAAAGCGCGGTAAGTGATCGAAACGTAAATACCGCAAGCGAGAAGTGCAAGTGCAAGGGCGAACGAGCGAGTAAAGGGACGCATAGAACCTCCTGTATGTTTAGGGCAAGGCCCACGGGGAGCGGCGCACAAGAAAGCTTTGCGGGATACGAGCGCAGTATACAACGAAATTTCTGAAATACATCACGCAAATTCGTTACGGATTTTAGTCGAAATCTAGGCCCACGGCGGCATGTGCGATAGGGGCGTAAAAAACGGTTGAGTTATTACCCATCCCAGCCGACGATCCGTTCTCGCCCATCCCCGATCAGCAACCGCACGTTTCCGCATCCCCCTTTCCTTGACACTATTTACCGACGCCGTTATCATCCTTGTTTTCGGCTGGGGCTGGTCGCCCCGTCTGTGTAGCTATGTTTGAGTCTCTGTCCGACAAACTGAAGCGCGCGCTAAAGAATCTGCGCGGCGAGGGCGTTCTGACGCCCGCGCACGTGGACGCCGCGCTGCGCGAAATCCGCCTCGCGCTCTTAGAGGCGGACGTGAACTACAAGGTCGCCAAAGACTTCATCGCGTCGGTCAAGGCGAAGGCCGAAGGGCAGCAGGTCTGGCAGGAGTTGAAGCCCTCGGAGCAGGTCGTCAAGATCGTCTTCGACGAGCTGGTCGAGCTTCTGGGCGGAACATCCTCCCGGCTTGTCTTCACGAAGACGACGCCGAACGTCGTGATGATCGTCGGCCTGCAAGGTTCGGGCAAGACCACCTCGACGGGCAAGATCGCGATGTGGCTCGCGAAGAATCAGCAGCGCAAGCCCCTGCTCGTCTCGACGGACGTGAACCGCCCGGCGGCGCGCGAGCAGTTAAAGGTAATCGCGAAGGCGACGGGTCAGTCAATCTTTGAAAAGCCGGAGTCGAACGACCCCGTCGAGCTTGCGCGCGAGGCCTTCAAGCACGCGCAGCAGACGGGCTACGACACGCTTCTGATTGACACCGCGGGACGCCTGCACGTTGACGACGAGCTGATGGAAGAGCTTGTCACGATTAAATCGGAGACGCGCCCCGTCGAGATTCTGTTCGTCGCCGATGCGATGACGGGTCAGGACGCGGTTCGTTCGGGCGAAGAGTTCCACCGGCGCATAGGCATCACGGGCGTCGTGCTGACGAAGATGGACGGCGACGCACGCGGCGGCGCTGCGCTCTCGATCAAGCAGGTGACGGGGCAGCCCGTCAAATTCGTCGGCGTCGGCGAAAAATACGACGCGCTCGAGCCCTTCTACCCCGACCGCATCGCGCAGCGCATACTCGGCATGGGCGACGTGCTTTCGCTCATCGAAGAGGTGCAGGACAAGGTCAATCAGGAAGAGGCCGAGGCGCAGTTAGAGAAGTTACAGAAGAACAAGTTCACGCTCGACGACTTTCGCGGTCAGCTCCGACAGGTCAAGCGGCTCGGCTCGTTCTCGAAGATAATGAAGATGCTGCCCGACCAGCTTTTGGGCGGCATCGGCATGCCGCAGTTGGACGAAGAGCAGTCGGCGGAGATGGAGCGCCAGCTCAAGCGCACCGAGGCGATCATTGACTCGATGACGAACGAGGAGCGCAACGATCATCGGATATTGAACGCGGGCCGACGACGCCGCGTCGCGCGCGGTTCGGGCACGACCGTTACGGAAGTGAACGCGCTCGTCAAGCAGTACGTCGAGATGCGGCAGATGATGCAGCAGATGTCGCGGTCGGGTCTGTTCGGCGGAGGCGCGGCGGGCGGCGGAGGCGGCATCAAAGGTAAGCTGATGCGCCGCGCGGCGGGCATGATGGGCATGCCCGACATGAGCGGCATGATGGGCGGCGGTGAGGGCGGCGACGCAGGACTCTCCGCCGGAATGCCCTCCGCGCCGGGGCGCAAGAAGAAGAAGCCGAGACACAAGAAGAAACACAGAGGTTAGAGGTTAGAGGTTAGAGGTTAGTTAAAAGACAAGGCGTTCTTACTAACCTCTAACCTCCAACCTCTAACCTCTATCTCTGGAGGATAGATGTTAGCAATCAGATTAATGCGCATGGGCGCGAAGAAAAGCCCTTCGTACCGAGTGGTGGTGAAGGAGAAATTGTCGAAGCGCGACGGCGCTTACGAAGAGAACGTCGGGTTCTACAACCCTACGCGCGAGCCTGCGGAGATTCGTCTCAAGATGGATCGCGTCAACTACTGGATCGAGCGCGGCGCGCAGCCGACCGACACCGTCCGTCAGTTGATACGCCAGCAGGCGAAGGCCGAGGCCGCCGAGCAGCCGACAACTTAAGAACAGTCTGGAGTCTGGAGTCTGGAGTCTGAAGTCAAAACCGCGTTAGTGGATTTGCTTCTTGACTCCAGACTCCAGACTCCAGACTCCAGACTTTTATGAGAGAGGCCGTCGAGTTAATCGTCAAGCATCTCGTGCGCGAGCCGGAAGCGGTTGACGTGCGCGAGATCGAGCGTGACCGCTCGACGAGCATCATCGAGATTCGTGTAGCGCAGGGCGATGTCGGCAAGATCATCGGTCGGCAAGGGCGCACCGTGAAAGCCCTGCGCTCGCTCCTGTACGCGGCGGGCGAGAAGCACAGGCGGCGCTACGTTCTCGAAATAGTCGAAGAATGAACGGGGCGGGCGAGAAGGCCGGGGCGGAAGAAGCGCCGCGCGTCGGCGACGATCTGAGCGCGGTCGAGCTGGTCGCGGTGGCGCGGGTCGCGAAGCCGCGCGGCTTGAAGGGCGAGGTCGCCGCCGATCTTTTAACGGACTTCCCCGAACGCTTCGAGTGGCTCGAAGAGTTGGTCGCGGTCTTCCCCGGCGGCGAGCGCAAGGCGCTCAAGCTCGAAGGCCACTGGTTTCACGCGGGCCGCGTCATCCTGAAGTTCGGAGGGTTCGATTCGCCCGAAGAGTCAGCCGCGCTCAACGGCTGCGAGCTGGCCGTGCCGGAGTCCGAAGCGGTCGAGCTTGAAGATGGCGAGTTCTACGACTGGCAGCTCGAAGGGTGCCGCGTCGAGACCGTTGGGGGCAGGGAAGTGGGCACCGTCAGCGAGGTGCTGCACACGGGCGGCGAGGCAAACGTGCTGGTCATCCTCGACGAGCGCGGCAAAGAAAACCTCGTCCCCCTCGCCTTGAGCATCTGCGTCGAGATAGACGTTGAAAGAAAGCTCATACGCTTGGACGCGCCGGAAGGACTTTTGGAGGGTGAATAGTGAATGGTAAATGGTAAATAGTTGTTGAGTGATGTCGGCCTTGAGCAGTCGTCACTCGACTTGAGCGGTACTCGACCACCATTCACCATTTACCATTGACCATTTACCATGCTCCGGTTTGACATCATCACGATCTTCCCCGACTTCTTCCGCGGGGTGTTCGACTTCGGCATCGTGCGGAGGGCGCGCGGCGCGGGACTCGTAGAGACGGCGACGCACGACCTGCGCGCGTGGACGCACGACCGGCACAAGGTCGTTGACGACCGACCGTTCGGCGGCGGCGACGGGATGGTCCTAAAGCCCGAACCGATCTTTGAGGCCGTGGAATCTCTTGCGGGCGCGGGAAGCGCGCGAGAGCTGCGCGAAGCGGGCAAGCGCGCCGTGTTGCTCTCGCCGCAGGGACGCAGGCTTACGCAAGAGCTTGCCGCGGAGCTGGCGCAGGTCGAGCACGTGGTCGTCATCTGCGGTCGCTACGAAGGCGTGGACGAGCGCGTAGCCGAGATGCTTGCAACCGACGAGGTCTCAATCGGCGACTACGTTCTGTCGGGCGGCGAGCCTGCGGCGGTCGTCTTAGTGGACGCGGTTGTCAGGCTCGTGCCGGGAGCTTTGGGAAGCGAGACTTCGGCGGTCAACGAGTCGTTCTCCGAGGGGCTACTCGACTTTCCGAACTACACGCGGCCCGTGGAGTTTCGCGGGGCGCGCGCGCCGGAAGTTCTGCTCGGCGGCCACCACGCGGAGGTCGCGCGCTGGCGACGCCGCGCCGCGCTACGCAAGACGCGACGCAACCGCCCCGATCTTTTCGAGCGCGCCCGACTCGACGACGACGAGCGCGCTTCGGTCGAACGAGACGAAGATTGAAAAATTGATTAGAGCCGATGACGTTCAAAAAGAATGGCTCGGCTGCGAACGTAATAAAGCTAATGGCTAACAGCCAACAGCTAATAGCCGACAGCCAGTAATCGAGGTGACTTATGAATCGCTTGGACAGTATTGAGAACGCGCAGATGCGCTCGGACATTCCGACCTTCGCGCCCGGAGACACAGTGCGCGTGCACGTCCGCATCAAGGAGTCGGAGACCAAAGAGCGCCTACAGGTGTTCGAGGGCATCTGCATCGCGCGCAAGGGCAGCGGCGTGCGCGAGACCTTCACCGTGCGGAAGACGAGCTTCGGCGTCGGCGTCGAGCGCATCTTCCCTCTGCACGGGCCGATCATCGGCAAGCTCGAGCTTATACGCCGCGGTCGCGTCCGCCGCGCGAAGCTCTACTACCTGCGGAACCTGCGCGGCAAGGCCGCGCGCATCCGCGAGCTGGACACGCGCCAGTCCGCGGCCAGCAAGCAGGCGCAGGGCGCGGCTGCCTCGAACAAGAGCAAATAAAGACCGTAAACCGTAAACCGTGAACCGTGACAAGATAAAACCGGTTCTTTCTTGTCACGGTTCACGGTTCACGGTTTACGGCTTACGGCTTTTATGTCTCGCCGCAAGCGCGAATCAGGCATCTGCACTCTGTTCGAGGACGAGGCGCGCGCCGGGGGCTTCGCTCGGATCGCGGGGCTTGACGAGGTGGGCCGGGGCGCTCTGGCCGGGCCTGTGGTCGTGGCCGCCGTGATACTCGACCCGGCTGCGCCGCTGCCCGAAGGACTCGACGACTCGAAGAAGCTGACGGCCTTGCAGCGCGAGCGCATCGCCGAGGAGTTGCGTAGCACCGCCCGTTGCCACGCCTACGGCCTCATCGGGCCGGAAGAGATTGACCGAACGAACATACTCGTCGCCACGCGGCGCGCGATGCTCCAAGCCCTCGAAAAGCTTGAGCCGTGCGCCGATTTTCTTTTGATAGACGCGATACAACTCCGCGAGTCCGCCCTGCCGCAGAAGGCGATCATACGCGGCGACTCCGTCTCTGCGTCAATCGCCGCCGCCTCCGTCCTCGCCAAGACCTACCGTGACGCGCTCATGCGCGACTACGACGCCGAGTTCCCTCAATACGGCTTCGCCCAACACGTCGGCTACGGCACGCGCGCGCACTGGGCCGCGCTCAAAGCGCACGGCTGCTGCCCCATCCACCGCCGCTCTTTCCGCGGCGTCCTTCAGGAAGAAAACTCAGAGTCAGAAACGCGAGCGTGAGCGAGCGTGTCGCGCCTGAGCGGTCGGGGCGCATGGGTTGCTGGATGCGGCCTTGCTTTACGGCCAATTCGCTAACCAAATGAGGTTGGGGAAATGTGCTCCGACCGCATTCACCAGCTTTTCATCTGCCGTCACAAACTGGCAATTCTCACGAACGCTCAGAGCCAGATAAAGCGCATCATAAACTGTCCGACGATATGGCGCGGCTATTTTGTAAGCGTCCTCAAGAAGCTCCGCTGTCGGCGTGAAAGTAAACTGTAACTGCCGGAACTTATCAAAAATATCACTGGCATCAGAAGCGGCCAGACCTTGAAATATATGCTTCTTCCAAATGATATTGCCGAATTCGGCGTTGAGTAAATCCGGCGCGAGGAAGGAGAGTGTTCCGTTCTGGTAAGCGTCAAGAATCCGCTGCGCTTCTGCGGAGTAAGGTTCGACGACAAACCATTTCACCGCCACGCTACTATCTACGACTAAAATGTCCATCAGCGCGCTCGGTCTTCGCGAACTAAATCTGTACTATCGGGCATTTCACCGTGTTTGGAAAAAAGATTCTCGCGCAGGTCGTTAATTCCACGCACCACATCTTTACGCCGAAGAAGATTAGCTTCGTTCCGCTCCCATTCTTCAATTAAAAGCTCGATGCTCATACCACGCGCCTGTGCCTCTCGTTCCAGACGGGCATAAAGGTCGTCAGAAATTGTTAATGTTCGACTCATATAGTTATTCGGCTTCGCCCTTAGGTTCGCCAAAGCCCTCTTCACTCGCCTGATAATCCGGCGGCATCCGCGAAATCATCTCGGCTAGATTAAACTTCTCACCGCTCGCATTTTGTTCAAGGTCAGGAACAACGACATAAACCGTTGTCTTTTCCGGCAGGTTAGCGTTTGCCGGGAGTCGAACCTGACCATTTTCGATTGTGGCTTGAAAAGTTGTGACCGGCATAAGCACTCCTCCAAAGAAATCTCCAACCGAACCTCAGTCAAACGGCATTATAGTTAATCTGTATGGGAAGGGCGAGCATCTGCTGGTAGTGTCCTAATTTCAAATTAGAGGGGTTCTTACATAAACGTAGAGGCCGCGCGCACGCCCGCCAGCGCACACGCAGCCTCATGCCCCGGCGATTGACCGGGGTCGGCGGCACAGTCTTCTGCCCATAGACGTGCCGGCACTAATCGCAAACTAAAATGCCCATGTGGTATCCTTCGCGGGTTCGTGTCTTTGAAAATAAGGCAACGGTCGGATGCGTAGCTCACCCTTAGCCTCAAGCGAATGATGAGCATCGCCGTTGAGCATGAGAGGTTCATACTCACGGCGAATCGGTTACGCGGCGACATTCTAACCGAAGTTTCGGTTAGAAGCAACCTATGTCTGTCAGGAGGAAACTTCTGATGGCTAGGGGCGCTCGTCTTAAGCCGAAACGTCTTGCTCAAAAGCTTGTCCAGATTCGGATAGCACTCGGCCTTTCCCAAAACGAATTGATCAGGGAACTCAAAGTAGACCTCACCCAAAATCGGATTTCGGAATACGAAACGGGCAAGGGAGAACCGCCTTTACCTGTTCTTTTAAGATATGCGCGTGTGGCGGGTGTTTGTGTGGACGCGTTGATTGATGACGAGCTAGACCTGCCCGATAAGTTACCCGCCAAGCCGAAGCACAGACTTTAGCCCCGCCGAATTTTTGGGCAGGCTAAATAATTGTTGGGCAAGAAGGAATTATTAAGCAAAGCCATTGGCCTGATGGGAAGAAAGCCGCGCATTAAGCCGGAGCGTCTTGGTGAGAAGCTTTTACAGATTCGGAATGCGCTCGGACTGTCGCAATCGGAGATGTTTAGGCGGCTAGAGGCTGAAGACCTTATCACGCACAAACAAATCTCGAAGTACGAGCTTGGAATTACTGAACCGCCGTTGCCGATTCTCCTGCGATACGCGCGGGCGGCGAATGTCAGCACGGACGTTTTGATTGATGACGCGCTCGATCTGCCCGACAAGCTGCCGGCCAAGTCGAGGCATAAAACCTAACCACCTAAAAATGCCTTATCCTGCCCAATAATTCCCGCACAAAGAATGATTGTCAGGCAAAGCCCCGCGCAATTGAGGTTTAATTGCGTGAAATTAGAGCTTAATGCCGCGGAATTAAAGCTTATTTTCGCAAAAATAAAGTTTAATTCTTTGGAGATAAAGCCTTCTTCCAAAAAACTAAAGCTTTGACTTGTAGAATTAAAGCTTAGTTTCGCGCAATTGAAGCCTGATTCTGCTCGCCGAAGGCATATATCATTAAATCGCGCACGGATTTCCCACCGCACAAGGCATGCGCGAAGATTTCTGTTGTCAATTTCGCGCGCTTGCGTAGAATGTCTGCGCCTCGCAAAACCTACACAGGAGTAAAAGCCTCATGAGCCAACCTAAAACCACACTGGAAAAACTCAATAGCGTCATCAGCGGTTGGGAGACGCTTGCCTCGGACAAGTCGTTCGGCGGGATGACACTCGCACAGTTCAAGGCCGCCGTGAAATCCTCCTTCGACGCGCGCGATGAGTTGCGCGCCCTTGAAAGTCAGGTTCAAGCGAAGCAGATCGAGCGCGACAACGCCGACGCCGAGAGCTTGCGCCTCGTGCAGCGCGTCGTCAACGGCGTCATCGGCGACCCCGAAGAAGGCCCCGACAGCGACCTCTACGGCTCCTTCGGCTACACACGCAAGAGCGAGCGCAAGACCGGCCTCACACGCAAGAAAAAGACCGGCAGCGACGTCGGCGGCAGCAAGTAACGCCCGCGACCGTTAACCGATAGCCTCAACCCGCGCCACGCAAACGTGCGGCGTGCCGCTCAAAGTGTCTAGGCACGCCGCACTTAAATTTAGCAGCATAACGCCCGAATTCGGGCGTTGGGCGGCTTTCCTTACAACCGGTACGATTACAAAAGGAGTGAAAAATGGCTTCACCTGAAGATCCTAAACCCGAACGTAAGACAAAAACAAAAGAAACTATCGGCTCGTCACCTTCTGAGGCAGGCGCTTTACCTGAGCAAGGAAGCCTAGCTCAGCCTGAACACACGGTTATTGATTCGATAAACTCAGAAGGTGATAACTGGACGGATGCTGAGAAAGCTGACTTTAAATGGAAATTTGAAAAGCATTCGGAGAACTTTAGATTTTTCATTGAGCAAGGTCTGAAGGCAGTGGGGCTTTTCTATGCGATTGTTGGTGGTATTCTTTCAATCTATTTCGCAAGAGAGCCTGACAAGAGCAATGAGGTTCTAAAAGTTTTACTCTGGGCTCCTTTTGTCATTAGTTTAGTTCTAGGGTTTACCTTTGTTGTGGGGGGGATTCTATGGAGGAATGCTACCAATGAAATAATCCCGCCCGCTGATAGACCTAGAACGACGAACGTTCTTAACTTTGAGCTCTTGACCTGGCTTGCTTGGATATTCGGACTTTTATTTTTCGCTATTGGAGGAGCATTGGTTTGGCTTATCTATAGATTAACCTAATGTGACAGTCCCTTTCGGCAAACATCGCCGCCCAACAACTCATTCAACCCGACGCCTCGGTAAGATGGCTTTCATCATCTTTCCTTGCGATGTAAATTGTGTGCTGTCCGCTCGGCGCGGGTTAATTAACCCGCCCGCCGACGATAATAGACAACCTGAGCACGGGCGACAAGGTTGATAAAAGCCAAGCTGAGGCGGGTCGGGTTGAATGAGTTGTTAGATGCTGCCGTAGTGTAAAATAGGGCATTATGATTACACCGATACAAACATATTACGATGGGCATTATTTCCGCTCGCGGATTGAAGCAAGATGGGCTGTTTTCTTTAACAAGATGGGTATTCCGTATGATTACGAGCGTGAAGGATATGAACTTGATGGCAAGCCATATTTAGCAGATTTCTGGCTACCTGAGCAAAACTACTGGATCGAAATCAAAGGTCAATTCCCAACTGAAGATGAGCAGCAAAAAGCACGCAACTTAGCAACGGCAACAGGGCACGACGTATTTATATTTTGGGGCAAGATTCCATTACCTAAACATTTCATCGAAGAATTTTGTACTGACGAAGCAGGCTTGAAAGTTCCAAAACATGACGGCAACTGGGGGAATGGACGCTCGGCATTAGCCTTTTTCGCACGCCCGAAGAAATTTACTGCAAGTGAGAACTTCCACGAGACAATCACCCAAGATTATAGCTATTGGTGGACAGAATGTGAGGACTGCGGCCTTGTGGGAATCCAGTTTGAAGGGAGAGACGCGAGATTACCTTGTTCATGTTCCTCAGAAGGTAATCACGGCATCGGCTATGCCTCCAAGAGACTCCTAGCGGCTTATACAGCCGCTCGCCAAGCAAGATTTGATAGGGGAAAGAAAGGCATCTAACTTCTGATTATACTGCGCCGCGCAGTATAACACTCCAATTCTGCGTGTTATGCTGCGCGGCGCAGCTTAACTGCATTATATCTATCTGTCATGAAAATAAGAGGCTAAGTTGTTGATTACAGTCGCTCGGCCTTATTTTCCTCCGTGGTGGCGAACCGCGGTTCATGATGGCTAACTAAGGATTCAACTCTATTACAATCTAGCTCAGCCCTCTGAATCTAAGAGGGAATATCCTTCGCCAATGCACATAGCGATTGACGCGCATTCGGTCGGGACGGGGCTGGCGGGCAACGAGACTTATGCCGCCAACCTCGTCGAGGCGTTGGCGGAGGTTGACCGGGAGAATCGTTACACAGTCTACGTGACTAGGGCCGAAGCGTTCGAGCGTTTCGCGGGGCGCTGGCCGAACGTCGGCGTGCGGAGGACGCTGCCGCACACGCCCTTGTTGCGCGTGCCGTTCACGCTGTCGGCGGAGCTAAGGCGTCGGCCAGTTGACCTTCTGCACGTGCAGTACACCGCGCCGCCCGTCGCGCCTTGCCCGTTCGTCGTTACAGTCCACGATCTTTCGTTCGAGCATCTGCCGGAAACGTTCAAGCGAAGAAGCTGGATGCAACTCCGCCTCACGGTGCGCCGGACTGTAAGGCGCGCGGCGCACGTAATCGCCCCGTCGGAGTTCACGCGGCGCGACCTCGTGGAGACTTACAAGCTCGACCCCGCGCGCGTGAGCGCGATACCGCTCGCCGCCTCGAAGCACTTCGAGCCTGTGACGGATGCGAGCGAAATCGAGCGCGTGCGGCACGTCTACGGCCTCGAAGGCGAGTACATTCTCGCGGTCGGATCAATCCAACCGAGGAAGAACCTCGCGCGTCTCGTGCGCGCGTATTCGGGCTTGCGCCGCGAGCGCGGGAGGAGTAATCTGCCGAAACTGGCGCTCGTCGGAAAACAGGCTTGGCTCTACGGCGAGACGCTCAAGGTGATTGAAGAGGAGGGAGTCCGAGACTCCGTCCGTCTCCCCGGCTATGTATCCGAAGGCGACTTGCCCGCACTGTACACAGGCGCGCTCTGCTTCGTCTATCCCTCGTACTTCGAGGGCTTCGGGCTTCCCCCGCTCGAAGCGATGCGTTGCGGCGTGCCCGTCCTGACCGGCAACCTGACGAGCCTGCCGGAGGTCGTCGGCGACGCCGGCCTGTCGGTTGATCCATTTGACACTGACGCACTCGCGCGCGCACTCGCGCGACTTATTGACGACGCCGCCCTCCGCGCAGAGCTTCGCTCTCGCGGGCTACAAAGGGCACGCGCCTTCGACTGGCGGGACACAGCCCGCATGACTTTGCAGGTCTATGGGAGGATTGCGGATTGCGGATTGCGGATTGCGGAATAAAAAGTTGAGGCACAGAGCGCCACCAAAGACGAAGCGAGCTGCCATTCATCAAATCCGCAATCCGCAATCCGCAATCCGCATTTAAGAGATGCGTATCGCGATTTTGGGGACACGGGGGATTCCCGCCAGCTACGGGGGCTTCGAGACTTTCGCCGAACAGCTTTCGACCCGGCTCGTGGCGCGCGGCCACGACGTAACCGTCTACTGCCGCGCACACTACGTCAGCCCTCGGCAGATCGAGTACAAGGGCGTCCGTCTGAAAGTCCTGCCCACCATCCGTCATAAATACTTCGACACAGTAGTCCACGCCGGACTCTCCGCCTTCCACGCCGCCACTTTGGGCAGCTTCGACGCCGCGCTCATCTGCAACGCAGCCAACGCCCCCATCGCGCCGGTGCTTCGCGCCACGGGCACGCCCGTCGCCATCAACGTGGACGGCCTTGAGCACAAGCGTCGAAAGTGGAACTGGCTCGGCAAGAACTATTACCGGGTGGCCGAGCGCCTGTCCGTGTGGCTACCGAACGAGACGGTAACGGACGCGCGCGTGATACAGGACTACTACATGGCGAAGTACGGCGCGGACTCGACGATGATCGCCTACGGCGCGGAGGTCGAACGACGGCTCGACCGCGCGGCTGTTCGCCAGTGGGGAGTCGAGCCGAACCGCTACGTCCTATACGTCTCGCGGCTTGAGCCTGAGAACAACGCGGCGATGGTCATCGAAGCCTTCCGCCGCGTACGCACGCCGCACAAGCTGCTCATCGTCGGCGACGCGCCCTACGCGCACGATTACATCAAGCACCTTCGCGCGCTCGCGCGACGCGACCGCCGAATCATCTTCACGGGCTTCGTCTTCGGCGACGCGTATCGCGCGCTCCAGCAGAACGCATACTGCTACGTACACGCGACCGAGGTCGGCGGCACGCATCCCGCTCTGCTCGAAGCGATGGGCTACGGCAACTGCGTCCTGACGCTCGCCGCGCCCGAAAACGTCGAGGTCGTGGGCGAGGCGGCCATCCCTTACGCGGACGCGAAAGACCTCGCGGGACAGTTGCAGCGCGTGCTGCGTGACGGCGCGATTGTGAACCGATACAGGCAGCGCGCACAGGAACGCGTGCGCGAGCGTTACGACTGGGAGCATGTCGTTGACGAGTACGAAGCCCTCTTCGCGCGCATGGCCGGGATTCCTTTCTCACGCCCCCGCGCCGCGCAAATCGAACAGCCCGCGGCGAGCGAGGCGCACTCCCACGAGTCAGTCAGGCGTTAATAACTGGAAAGTCAGAAGTCAGAACGCTGAACGATGAACTGAAATCCCGTCTTTCAGTTCATCGTTCAGCGTTCTGACTTCTGACTTTCTGTTGAACCTTTTTCCCGCTTGTGCAAAACTCCCTCACGCCGGGCGTCTGAAAATCTTTTCCGTTAACCCCAACCTCTTGTCGAGCGTTCACATCGCCGTGCCCAAGCGCAAACGTAAGTCACGCACAAACCCGTCGCGCCTCCTCCTTCTGTTGGCGTCGTGCGCGCTCGCGCTCGCGGGTGTCGTGCGCGCCGAGCAGTTGCCGGTGCGGACTTACGCGACCGCCGACGGGCTTGCACACGATCAGGTTGATAAGATCGTTCAGGACTCGCGCGGCTTCATCTGGTTCTGCACCTTCGACGGCCTTTCGCGCTTCGACGGCTACCGCTTCACGAACTACGGCGTCAAAGACGGCCTGCCGCGCGCGTCCGTCAACGAGATGCTTGAGGCGCGCGACGGCGTCTACTGGGTCGCCACGAACGGCGGCGGCGTCAGCCGTTTCGATCCCGCGTGGGACGCGCGCCGCGTCGCCGAGGCGCGCGCGAGCGGAGGCGCGGACGCGGGAGATGGCCGCGTCTTCAAGACCTACAACGTCGGCGAAGAGGCGCAGAGCAACATCGTCGAGACGATTTTCGAGGACAGGGCGGGCAACGTCTGGGCGGGCACGCAGGGCGGGCTGTTCCGGCTCGCGGGCGGGCGCGAGGGCGGCACGTTCGAGCGCGTGCTGCTCAACATTCCGAATCGCGCCGAGCGCGCGGTCGAAGCCGTGAGCATGGTCGAAGACGCGGAGGGGAGCGTCTGGGTCGGCACGAACCGCGGCGTCGTGCGCATACTGCCCGGCGGCGCGACCATCCATCAGGCCGTGCAGACCTCGCAGGGCACGGACTACGTCTGGTCGTTCCTGCTCGACCGGCAGGGGCGGCTCTGGGTCGGGCATCAGTCGGGACTTCTGGTCGTCAATCCCGAACCCGTCGCGCGACTCGCCGGCGTCGCCGACGCGCCGCTGTGGCGCACGGTTGCGAACCAGCCGAGCTCCGAGGACGGGCGCGTCCTTCTTCCAGTCGCGGCGGGCGAGGCGCGTTGGTACACGACCGCCGACGGGATGGGCGGCAACAACGTGCAGGCCATACGGCAACTCGCGGACGGTCGCGTGTGGGTCGGCACGCGCGGCGGCGGCGTGAGCGTCTTCGACGGCGAGCGCTTCCGAACTTACGCGGCGGCGCACGGCCTCGTCGCCCGCGTCGTCGCGCTCACGGAAGACCGCGACGGCAACGTCTGGGTCGGCACGCAAGGCTCCGGCGCGCTCAAGGTCACGCGCGGCGGCTTCATCTCTTACACGGAGGCCGAAGGACTCGGCGCGGGCGAGGTCATCTCTATATTCGAGGGGCCGGAAGGCCGCCTCTGCGTCGTCACGGCGAAGTGGACGGTCAACTGGTTCGACGGCGAACGGTTCAAACAAGTTCGGCTCAACCTCCCCAAGCGCATCATCGAATCAAGCTCCGGTCGCTGGCAGATCATACGCGACCACGCGGGCGAGTGGTGGGTCGCGACGGGCGAAGGACTTTACCGATTCCCCGCGGTCGCGCGCCTCGAAGACCTTGCGACAGTAACGCCCGTTGCCTACACGACGCGCGACGGACTCGCCGACGACAACATCTCGCGCCTGTACGAAGACTCGCGAGGCGACGTTTGGATCGGCTCTTACAACCCGCCCGTGACTTTGACGAAGTGGGAGCGCGCGAGCAGGACTTTCCGACGCTTCACGGAAGCCGACGGGATGCCGCCGTTCAACTGGGCCAACGTCTTCGGCGAGGACGCCGCGGGGCAGCTCTGGATCGGCCTGCACAACGGGGGCCTCGCGCGCGCGAGGGGCGGGCGCATCGAAGTGTTCGATGAAGGCGATAAGGTGCCGGGTGGATTCGGGCAGGGATTGTACAGAGACAAGCATGGGCGTCTGTGGGTCGCGACGAGCCGCGGCGGCGTGCGTCTGGACGCGCCTTCCGACGAACACCCGCGCGTCGTTCCTTTGGCCGAGCCGGGCAAACTCGCGAGCGACAATCTGCGCTGCTTCGTCGAAGACGCGTTCGGGCGTCTCTACGTCGGCACGTCGCGCGGCGTTGACCGGCTCGACTTCGAGACCGGGCGCGTCAAACGCTTCACGACCGCCGACGGCCTCGTCAAGAGCGAGGTGCTTGTCTCCTTCCGCGACGGCGCGGGCGCGCTCTGGTTCGGCACGCGCGAGGGATTGTCGCGACTCATCCCCGCGCCCGAAGGCGGACAGACGCAAACGCCGCCGCCCGTCCTCATCGGCGGCTTGCGCGTCGGCGGCGTCGCGCAGCCGGTGTCGAATCTGGGCGAACGGGAAGTGCCTGAGCTGACGTTAGGCTCCGG
>DASQLL010000216.1:0-2282 GCA_035630035.1 Pyrinomonadaceae bacterium
CCTTTCCGCCGCTCTGCTACGCTCGAAACGCTTTTGCGTTAGCTCCCCTTCGACATTATCCGATGCTCTATCGCACGCTGCTGCGCCCCCTTCTGTTCAAGCTGCCTCCGGAGACGGCACACGAGCTTGCGCTTCACGCGCTCCTCCTCGGACTCGGAGCGGAAGGTCTGCGTCGCGCGGCGAGAAGGCGATACGCGCTTAAGCCCTTCGGAGCGTTGCGGCGTTTCGGCCTGAGCTTTGACAACCCCGTCGGACTTGCCGCCGGGTTCGACAAGAACGGCCTCGTTGCGCGCGAGTTGGCCGCGCTCGGCTTCGGCTTCGTAGAGGTTGGCACGGTTACGAATCAGCAGCAGCCCGGCAACCCGCGACCGCGCCTGTTTCGTCTGCCGCTCGACCGTGCGCTCGTAAACCGTCTGGGCTTCAACAACGACGGCGCGGCTGCGCTCGCCGCGAGGCTCGAACGCGCGAGGCCGCCTTGCGTCCTCGGCATCAACATCGGCAAGAGCCGCGCCGTCGCTGTCGAGGACGCGATACAGGATTACCTCGCGAGCTTCGAGGCAGTTTCCCGACACGCAGACTACGTGGCCGTCAACGTCAGCTCGCCGAACACTCCCGGCCTTCGCGAGCTTCAGCGCGCAGACCTGCTCGCGGCCCTTCTCGGCGAGCTTCAGTCGCGCAACCGCGAGCTTGCCGCGCGCGGCGGTCGCGCGCCCGTTCCGTTGCTCGTTAAGGTCGCGCCCGACCTCGGAGCGGGCGAGCTTGAAATGATCGTTGATGTTGCGCGCGGCGCGGACGTGGCTGCCATCATCGCGACGAACACGACGACGAGCCGCGAGGGTCTTCGCACGCCCGCGCGTGAGGTCGCCGCGTGCGGCGAAGGCGGACTGAGCGGCGCTCCGCTGCGCTCGCGCTCGACGCAGATGATCGCCGCGCTCCGTCTTCTTACGCGCGGCACGCCGGAGATCGTCGGCGTCGGCGGAATCTTCAACGCGGAGGACGCGTGGGAGAAAATCTGCGCCGGCGCTGGGTTGGTGCAACTTTACACGGGCTTCGTCTACGAGGGCTTCGGCGTCGTCCGTCGCATCAACGAGGGGCTGGCCGCGCTCGTCGAGCGTCAAGGCTTCCGCACACTCGACGAGGCCGTCGGTTGCCGCGCCGACGAACTGGCTGCGAAGGTTTGAAGAGCAGGAATTGATTGAGCATGACGCAGACGCCGCCGCGCATCATTCGCACCGAAAGGCTTTTCCTGCGCCCCCCCGAAATGACGGACGCGGAGGCCATCTTCGACGCCTACGCGCGAGACACGGAAGTGACCCGATACCTGTCGTGGCGTGCGGACGCCTCGGTCGCGGAGACGCGGGAGTTCATGCGCGGGCGTCTTGAAGAGTTGAAAGCCGGAAAGAAATACGCATGGCTCATCACGAAGGGCGAAGGGCAGGCGGGCGTCGGGATGATTGATATCAGCAACGACCGACACAAGGCCAGCGTCGGCTATGTTCTGGCGCGCACGGAGTGGGGCAAGGGGTATATGACCGAAGCCCTGCGCGCGGTGATCGGCGCGGCCTTCACGCTCCCGCAGGTTTACAGGGTCTGGGCCGTGTGCGACGTTGATAACGTCGGCTCGGCGCGCGTCTTGGAGAAGGCGGGGATGATTTTTGAGGGCGTGCTGAAGCGCTGGACAATGCACCCCAACGTCAGCGACGAGCCGCGCGACGTGCGCTGCTACGCGGTTACGCGCTGAGAGTTTGAAGTGTTCGCGAGCGTGAAGAGACGAAACATGGAGGGAGAAATTTTTGACACCGACCGCAAGCGTGCAAAACATTTCCGCAAAAGAGAAATTGATCATCGCACTCGACGTTGACACGGCGGGCGAGGCCCGGCGTCTCGTCGAGAGCCTGCGCGACACAGCGGGGATGTTCAAGGTCGGCTCGCGGCTCTTCACATCCGCCGGGCCTGACTTCGTCCGCAGACTCGTCGAGTCGGGCGCGCGCGTCTTCCTCGACCTCAAGTTTCACGACATCCCGAACACTGTCGCCGCGGCGAGCCGCGAGGCGGTGCGCCTCGGCGTCGCGCTCTTCAACGTACACGCGGCGGGCGGCGGCGAGATGATGCGCCGCGCTGCTGAAGCGACCGACGAAGAGGCCGCGCGTCTCGGCGTCGCAAGGCCGAGCCTCATCGCCGTCACAGTGCTGACGAGCATGGACGCCTCGGCTCTGTGCGAAACGGGCGTCGAAGCGAAGACGGTTGAGGCCCACGTCAAACGTCTCGCGCGGCTCGCCGAC
>DASQLL010000217.1:0-2068 GCA_035630035.1 Pyrinomonadaceae bacterium
AGTCCATCGTGATTTCGTAGGTGTTCGGGCTTGTGAACTCCACGTTCGCCACGTCGTGGCGGCGGATGGCATCTATCCTCGCCCTCTCGACGTTCTGCGTGAAGACGCGCGCGGAGTTGTGTAGACGCATCTCGGCGCGCGCCGAGCGGATGCCGAAAACGGCGAATACAATGACTACGCAGGCAATCGCGACTACGAGCATCATCTCGAGCAGGCTGAACCCGCGCGAGTCCGTAAAGCTACGTTTACTTTTGGTCGAAGGGGACACCGTATCTCTTCACCTCCTGATGGCACGCCCGTCGTCGTGGCGTCTTCGGTCGGGAACGTCGCCGACGCGCACGTAATGGGCAACGGGCGTGCCACCTGCATTCTCCCGCGAATCTCCTTGAAAAAGGTTCGCGCCGCCGAGAAACGGGCGTCGGCTTTGTTACCTTGCGTGACAGAGGCGGAAGAGCGCTTCACACCTCGCGTGAGCGCGTGGCGGGGTCTGTTCGATGTGAATGGCGTTACACAGTCGCTGTAACCTATGACCACAACTCAGGCCCGACTCGCCGCGACGCAGTCGCGCCGGATCGTCGTCACGGTTACGCAACTCTATGCGGGCGCAGAGAATTCAAACGCGCCGCGCCCCTCATGCGGAAGTGGCCTGTGACTTGCTCTATGGACGCGCTGACCGGCGCGTCGCGGGCCGAGCAGCCCGCCGCGCTTGCGGCCCGACGCGAGTTGTCTGGAAAGAGGCACGGTGCGGCGAAGCTATCAGGCTCGCTTCAGACAACTCAATTCAACCAACGAGAATCGCCGAGCGTGTGCAGTCCGCACATTGCGCGCGCGCGTCGAGAAGCGCTCCGGCGGTCGCCGAGCCGCCGGGGCGCGAATTTTAAGGCAGAAGTCAGAACGCTGAACGCTGAACTGAAAACCCGTCTTTCAGTTCAGCGTTCAGCGTTCTGACTTCTGCCTTTCTATTGATTTGGCGCGTCTTCGTACTCGTCGAGTGTCGAGGCGCGTGCGCTGTCGAACTCGGATGCGGAGAGGCGTATGGCGAGCGTCTGCGTTGAGTATGTAAACGGCTGCGGGCCGCCGCGCTCGTTTTGCAGTTCGGCGACGAGTGCGTCCTGCCACTGCCGGAAGCGCACGACGCTGCCTCGTTGGTCGAGGATGGCGAAGAGAAGAGTGTCGCCGTTGCGCGTGCGGAGCTGGCCGACGAGCGCGCTCACGCCGCCGTCCGTGCGCGGGAGCGTGCCGGTCTTCCCGATGACGCTGCCGCGCCCCGGACTCAGGGCGTAACGCTTTTGAAGCGTGCCGGGGTCAACGCCCGCGACGGGCAGAATGTCCGCGGCCTTGAGCTTGTTCTCGTGCAGCTCATCTAGGAGCGCGCGGTAGACCTTCAACATCTGGCGCGGCGTCATGCGATTGACGCCGAGGCCGCTCGTCGAGGCGAGTCGAACTTCGCCGCCGCCGGGGCCGAGCTGCGAGTTGATGACGCGCGCGACGCCCTGCGCGCCGCCGAGCATGTCGCCCAGACGCTCCGCCATGAAGTTGTTCGAGTAGCAGAGAAGGACTTTGAGAACGTCCACAAGCTCCGGCGAGTAGTGCGTCGAGATGGCGCGTGCGTTCTTAGGCACGGAGTCAACGTAGACCGCGCCCATCACGGCGACGCTCGGCGCGGAGAGCAGGCCAACCTGATCGCGCAGCGCGACGCGCGAATCGTTCCATGCGCGCGTCGCCGGGGCGGGACGGCGCGTCGAGTCGAGCGTGTCGTAGAGCCGCTCGCCGGAACGCAGCGACGACGGGCTGAAGTTCATCGTGAAGCGCGACGCCACGACGAGGTCGCCCGTCACCGTCTTGATGCCGAGCTGGTTCAACTCGCGCGCGACGGCGACGGCATGCTCGTCGTGGAAAGACGGGTCGCGACCAGAGACGACGAGGTCGCCCGTGACCGTGCCGTTTGCCTTGTCGAACGAGCCTGTAATCCAGAAGGTCGTCGCGAAGCGATGCTTCGGCCCGAACGTGCGAAGCGCGGCGAGCGCGGTCGCGAGCTTCACGGCGGACGCCGGGTTGAAGGCCGTGT
>DASQLL010000218.1:0-5561 GCA_035630035.1 Pyrinomonadaceae bacterium
GAGAGCGAAATACCCGACGAGGCGGATAGGGAAAAGATCAATGAGATCATCTTCAAAGAGTTAGTCAACGGCGTCTTCACGGAAGCCTCCCGGCTGTACTTGAATGAAGTGGCGGGAAAATTTAAGGCGCGAGGGTGCGACGCGGTCGTCCTCGGTTGCACCGAGATACCCCTAATCGTGCGCCCGGACAACACTCCTCTACCCACCTTGGACTCGACGCGCCTGCTCGCGAGAGCAGCCCTGCGGAGGGCTATTGAACAATAAGCGATCCCGCATCTGAAATTCGTCCGTTGCGACGTTTCCCGCGCTTCTCAACATCCTCACGAATCAAACATAGATGACGTGCGACTTGCGCCAAAGCTCCGCGGGGATTGTGCCGCGCGGGGCCGTGGTGATGAGGATGACGTAGCCGCCGGCGGGGGTCTTGGGCGCGATGCGCTGCCAGAACTCGCGGCGGCTTTTCGTGTCGGCCTCGGCTGGGCGGGGCGTGACGAGGGCGAGACGCCTCAGGCATTCGTATAGATGCTCGCGCCCAACGCCGTAGCGCGCGTCTTCGTCGTTGTCCGTGAGACGGACTTCCGATAGCTCGTCCGTGAAGTGCGAGACGAGCGAGGCGGCGAGCGTGACGGCGCGCTCGAAACGCTCGCGCGCGTCCGCACTGCTGTTGTCTTCAACGAACGTGTCGAGTGCGATGTGGACGCGCCGCTCGTCCTCCGCGTTGAACTCGCGGACGATGAGGCGCTTCTGGCGCGCGGTCGCCTTCCAGTCAATGTGGCGCATGTCGTCGTGCGGCTGGTACTCGCGCAAGGAATGAAGGTCGTGCCCCGCGCCGCGCCTTTGCGCGTCCATCTGGCCCGCGTCAATCGGAAGAAGGTGCAGCTCGTCGCCCGCGACCTCAGGCTTCGGGTAGACGACGATCTCCACGTCGCGCGCGCGCAGACGCCTCCGAAGGCGGAAGAAGCCGAAGGGGAACTTCGTGGAAATCTCGAAGCCCGTCACGAACACGCGCCCGCGCCGCTCGAAAGTCTGCTCGACTCTCTGCTCGACCTTCGCGCGGTGCGGCACGTACATGAAGTAGGCTAGCACGCGCTTGCGCTCGCGCGGTCGTCGCCAAACGAAGCGGCGTTTCACCTCTGTCGCTTCGGCGCGGCTGCTCGCCTCGACGACGACGGAGAACGAGGGCAGGACGCGCTTCGTGTTGCTGACGGTGACGATGACGGGCGCGGGGTCGCCCGCGAAGATGTGGTCGGGGAATCTTGCGGAGACTACGAGGTCGCGCAGGGAGACGCGCGCCGCAGACCACGCGACGAAGAGCGTCGAGGCCAGAACCGAGAAGATGAGGAAGAGAAGGTTGTTGCCCGTGTTCCACGCGGCGAAGGCGACGACCGTGAAGATGCTTATGAAGATGACGCCGCCCCCCGTCACCTGAAACGCAAGGTCAAGCCGCGCGGCTTCGGCGCGCGCCGAGCGCGAGAGCGGCGGCACGACGAAGATTATGATGAGGACTGCGAACAGGAGCGACGCAATCGCTCCGAGCCGCGTCAGCTCCCAGTTGCCTCCGCGCCGCGCGACCACCGTGATGACAGCCGCGCTCAGGCCGCTCAACACGATGAGCGTGCCCAAGATAGTTTTTCGCCAGGAGCGAAGGAATGAAGAGACGGGGAGACGGGGAGACGGGGAGACGGGGAGACGGTGTGAATCGGAGGACGAGCGCGACATGCTGGGAGCATCCTGTTTCTCGCCCTGTCTCCCCGTCTCCCCGTCTCCCCGTCGAAGCCTCATAGCGGGACGCTCACGGTCTTCATAATCTCGCGCAGGACTTCTTCGGACTCTTCGCTGCGCCGGTGGAGCGAGTTGGAGAAGCGCGAGTTGACGACGAGGCGGTGCGCGAAGACGGGGAGGATGAGCCGCTTGATGTCGTCGGGCAGGCAGTAGTCGCGCCCCTCCGTGAGCGCGAGCGCCTGCGCGGCGCGGAAGAGCGCGAGCGAGCCGCGCGGGGAGACGCCGAGGTCTAAAGTTTCCGAGTCGCGCGTCGCGGAGACGATACGCATAAGGTAGTCAACGAGCGCGTCGTCAACCGTGACGGCGTGGACGGCGCGTTGCAAGTCGAGTATGTCGTCGCCCGTCATCACAGGCCGAAGGGCTTCGAGCGGGTCGCCGCGCTCGCGGTCGCGCAGAATTTCCTTCTCTATCTCGAACGCGGGGTAGCCGATTCGCAGGCGCAGCATGAAGCGGTCAACCTGCGATTCGGGGAGCGGGTACGTGCCGTGATGCTCGATGGGATTCTGCGTCGCAACGACGCAGAAGGGCGCGCGCAGACGGTACGTCACGCCCTCGACCGTGACGTGCCCTTCGGCCATCGCTTCCAAAAGGGCCGACTGAGTCTTGGGCGTCGTGCGGTTTATCTCGTCGGCGAGGACGATGTTGGCGAAGATGGGGCCGCTCTTGAACTCGAAAGAGCCTGCGCGCTCGTTGTAGACCGAAAGACCTATAACGTCCGAGGGCAGAAGGTCTGAGGTGAACTGTATGCGCTGGAACGTGCAGTTGATCGCCTGCGCCAGAGCCTGCGCGAGCGTGGTCTTGCCGACGCCGGGAACGTCCTCGACGATGACGTGCCCGCCCGCGAGCAGCCCCGTGATTGCGAGGCGGACGGCCTCCGCCTTTCCGCGTATCACGCGCTCGATGGCCGACTGCAAACGCGCGACACGCTCGGCGGCCTCGACCGCCGACAGAACGCTCTCGCCTTCCGCGGGTTGGAGATTTCTCATGCTCGCTTCCATTCTAAAGGGAAAAGAGGTTAGAGGCTAGAGGTTAGAGGTTAGTTGTAAAAGACCCGGCGCGTCGTCGCTTTTATTGAGGCTAACTGTTGAGCGAGTCTTTTTCTAACCTCTAACCTCCAACCTCTAACCTCTGCTTTTTGACGCCCGTGTGACTTGCCCTGTTCCCTTGTAGTAAAATTTCCGCGCCGTTAAACGCCGCCCCCGCTTGAGGCATCTTAAATGTCGCGCCGTTTTGTGGAACTCAGGTCACTTACACACGTGTACTTCAGGCAGTGAGGTTTTGAAATAATGAGAATGAACAGCAAGCGCGCCCCCCAGCGCGGTTTCTCGCTCGTCGAGCTGATGATCGTCATCTCGATCATCGGCATCCTGATAGCCATCGGCATCCCCGCGTGGCAGTCGAGCGTGCGCTCGACCAACGAGGCCGCCGCGATCTCGCACCTCCAACGACTCTCGACCGCGCAGGTCACTTACTACAACACGAAGAACCGCGCCGGCTACGGAACCTTCGACCAGCTATCAGGCGGCGGCTACCTCGACAAGCGATTCACGGGCGACGCCCCGCTCGTTGACGGGTACATCTTTTCGATGACGCTCACGGCCAAGTCGGGCAACCAGCCCCCCGGCTACGGCGTTAACGCCGACCCGCAAAAGCCTACGGGCCTGACCGCGACCGGCAGCCGCTTCTTCTACATCGGCTCGGACGTGGGCGTGCCCACATCCAACAGCGACAAGCGCGCAACCCCCGAAGACCCGCCCGTCGGCGGCGGTTAAAAAGCGACTCTCTTATGCATGAACAGCGCGACGCGGGCGCACAAGCTACACTGCTTGACGCTCGCGTTCGCGCTTTGTTAGCATTCCGCGCTCTCAAAATTATTGTTTGCCCGCTTAGCTCAGTGGTAGAGCGCACGCTTCACACGCGTGAAGTCGAAGGTTCGAATCCTTCAGCGGGCATTTATAAAAGCGACAATGAAGAGCCGCCGTAGGCGGCTTCGCTTGTCTTTCCCTTTCTCTACTTCTCCCAAAGCATCATGTAAACGTCGGCGAGACGGTCGCGCCAAGTCGTGTAGTTGTGACCGGAAGCCGTCTCGCGGTAGGTGACGGGGTAGCCACGGGCGCGGAGCATTACGTTGACGCGGCGGTTCACATCGAGGATGAGCGGCTCGTACTGCCCTGCATCGAGGTAGAAGCGCGTGGGGTTTTTCTGTCTCGTCTCGTCGTCGAGTTTGGCGAGCGCGGCGATGACGCGCTCCTCGTCAATCTGGAAGGCCGAGGACTGGCCGGCAACGCGCGCGAACACGTTGGGGTGACGCAGCGCAGTCCAGACGGAGATGACTCCGCCCAAGCTCGCGCCGGAGAGCGCGCGCGAGTCGCGTTCGGCGCGCGTGCGATAGCGCGAGTCAACGGCGGGCACGAGCGTCTCGGCCATCCAGTCCGCGAACTTGTCGTCGGCCCAGTACTCCTTCATGCGCTCAATCGGGTCAATGAAGACGATGATGAACGGCTCGACCTTGCCGTCCGAGATCATTCGGTCGGCGATCTCCGCCGCGCGCCCAAGCTCTATGAACTGCGTGCCGTCCTGTTCGTAAAGGACGGGGTAGCGTCTGTCGCCCTGCGCGTAGCCGGGCGGCAAGTAAACCTGAATCTTGCGCTTCGCATCGCCGGGCAGCTCAAGTTTTTCGAGTCGCCCGCGAAGCTCGTCGCGGCCCGCGGCGAATGGCGCGGGGCGATAGTCCGGCCCCGTGAAGTTTGAGTTCTGGCCGCCGACGCCGTTGTTGTTCTTGTTCGGGTTGAGCGGGTCGAGAATCCACTCGCCGTCGGCGATGAGCTTGTACTCAAGCCGCGCGCCCTTCGGAAATTTCAGGCGCAGGGCTTTGATCTTCGAGCCGGGAACGTCCTGCAACACAAGGCCCGCGGGACTCCAGCCCGTGAAGTCGCCCGCCAACTCGACGCGCTTTGCGTCGCCGCGATAAATGAACGTCACGTCCTCGCCCTCGACGAGCGGCGAAGTCTTCGCGCTCTTGATGCGCTCGACCAGATCGGGCTTGAGCGCGTCGCGTTCGGCCTTCTCTTTCTCTTCGGCAGTCAGGCCGCGCATAAGCTCGCGCCGGAAGTACGTCGCGCCCGTCGGCGAAACGGCGACGACGACGACCGGGGTCACGCCCCGCGCGACTGGCACGTCCAAAGTGAAGCCGCCTTGCGCGTCGCGCGAAAGCTCGCGCCGCTCGTCGCCTACGAGCGCGAAGGCGCGACCGCCCGCGCCGCGCATCCCGCCGCCGACTTTGAAAGTCGTGCCCTCTAGCATTCGCTCCAAACTCTCACTCGCGGGGAATCCGAAGTCTGCGCTGGCGCGCGGCGGCGGAGTCGCTTTCGAGTAGCGCGCGGCGACGATGTCGGGCGTCTCGATGTTGCGCCCCTCCTGCAAGTTCGTCGCGAGACGTATGAACTGCGCCATTGACCAAGCGAGCGGCGTGGCCGAGCCTGTGCCCTCGCCGAACCTGAATTCGGGGCGCGGGCCTTCGCGCTTGTCCCAGACCTGTTCGGGAATCATCCCGCCCTCGTTCGCGAATCCAAGCATCGCGTCGAGCCGCCGCGCCGCGTCAGCCTTCATGCCGCGCGCAAGCTCGTACTCGCCGCGCTCGCCCGCGAGCAAAGCCCAGAGGCGGCCCACGCCCGTGTACTTGCCGTCCCAGTTCCAAGGCCTGCCATCGTCCATCTCGCCGTAGCCGTCGTGGTTGTAGCGGAAGAACGTCGCGCCGTTGGGCGTCTCGACCTTGATGA
>DASQLL010000219.1:0-10347 GCA_035630035.1 Pyrinomonadaceae bacterium
GCCTGCGTGTAGTTTGTGCGCCGGGCCGCGGCTGTAAACGTGCGTGCGTCGGCTATTGCAAGGAACGCTTTCAGTTGGCGAATCTCCATAGAAAACTCCGTTCGGTATCAGTGACGGTTATTGTAGAAATAAAATCTTTTAGTTTTTATTATAATCATATCCCCCATACAATTGCACAAATTTTTCCGGCGCAGGTAAGCACGCTGTCCGCGGCTGCGTCCCGCTCCCCATGAAGATCAAACACGAGCCAGTAAAATTACAGTCAAAACGTCAACAGCGCACGGTGCCGCCCGGAGCGCTGGCGCTCGTGCTGGGCATAGACGGCGGGGGGACTAAGACGAGGGCGGTCGTCGTGGACTCGCGGCAGAGAGTTTTGGGCGAGGGCGCGGCGGGGCCGTCGAACCCTCTGCGCGTCGGGGTCAGCGAGGCCGCGAAGGCAATCTGGGATGCGACGGAGCGCGCGTGTCAGAAGGCGGGCGTGCGCCGTCAGGAAATCGTCGCCGCCGAAATCGGACTTGCGGGCGTGAAGCGTGCGGACTTACGCCAGAGCATGCGCGCGGCGCTCGCAGAGCTGGGCATCGAATCATTCGAGGTGGTGACGGACGCGGACATCGCGCTCTACGGCGCGACCGAGGGGAAACCCGGCCTCGTCATCATCGCCGGAACAGGCTCGATCTGCTGCGGCATCAACGCGCGCGGACGCCGCGCGTGCGCGGGCGGTTGGGGGCCTGTGGCGGGCGACGAAGGGAGCGGGTCGTGGGTTGCGCGTCGCGGCCTACAAGCCGTAGCGAGGGCGAGCGATGGGCGAGGACGTAAGACCGCGCTCGTCGAGTTGGCGCGCGAATACTTCAACGTCGCAAAGGTGGAAGACCTCTCGACGGCGGTCTACGCGCCGAACATGACGAACAAACGCATCGCGGGCTTTGGTCGCCACGTTATCGAGGCTGCAAAGCGACGCGATACGGTGTCGCGCGAAATTGTGGACGAGGCAGGACGTGAACTGGCGTTTGCGGCCAATGCGGTCGTCCGAAAGCTGAAGATGGAGCGCGAGCGTTTTCAGATCGCATACGTCGGCGGCGTCTTCGCCGCGGGCGCGTTGATTCTCGACCCGCTTCGCGAAGAGGTCGGACGAGTCGCACGTCGGGCTTTTCTTGCGCCGCCCGTTCTCGCTCCGGCTGAAGCCGCGGCGCGCATGGCGAGCGAGCAGTTGCAGCTTGCGCTCGCGGGCTGAAAACGCTGGGAGACGGACGGCAGAGGCGGGAGGCAGATTAAGAGGTTTTGCTTTGAAATCTCAAATCTCAAATCTCAAATCTCAAATCTCAAATCAGAGATTTCTTACCTGCCTCCTGCTCCTGCTTCCTGCCCCTGCCGTCTGCCGATTGATAAGGTTGTATGACTGATGAAATTCCCGTAACGGAGCAGGAGAACCCGCGGACGCGCGAGATCAGCCGGCTTCCGACCGCGGAGGTCGTGCGTCTGATGAACGAGGAGGATGCGGGCGTGGCCCTTGCGGTCGGCCTCGTGCTTGGAGATGTCGTGCGGGCGGTGGACAACATTGTCGAGCGCCTGCGGGCGGGTGGGCGACTCTTTTACGTCGGCACGGGAACGTCGGGCCGGCTCGGCGTGCTTGACGCTTCGGAGTGCCCGCCGACTTTCGGCGTGCCGCCGGAGTTGGTGCAGGGAATCATTGCGGGCGGTTATGATGCTCTCCACCGAGCCGTCGAGGCGTCGGAGGACGACCGCGAAGCAGGGGCGCGCGACGCGAGGGAGCGCGGCGTCTGCGCGAGAGACGCGCTCGTCGGCATCGCGGCATCGGGGCGGACGCCCTACACGATAGGCGCGGTCGAATACGCGCGCGGCGTCGGCGCGTTCACGGCTGCGTTGACTTGCGTTCCCGGCTCTCCGATAACGAAAGCCGCCGAGGTCGCAATCGTGCCCGTCGTCGGGCCGGAGGTCGTCGCAGGCTCGACGCGTTTGAAGGCAGGGACGGCGCAGAAGTTGGTCTTGAACATGCTCTCCACTGCGACGATGATTCGCCTCGGTTACGTCACGGGCAATCGCATGACGAACCTCATGCCGCGCAACGCGAAGCTGCGCGAGCGCTCGCTCCGCATTCTGCGAGCGGAGACAGGGCTTGACGAAGAGGCGGCGCACGATGCTTTGGAGAAGGCGGGGGGCGACCTTCGCGTCGCGCTCGTCATGTCGAAGTCCGCACGCTCGCGCGAAGAGGCGACGGCAGCGCTCGAAGCATCGAGCTGGGTCGTGGAGCGTGCCGTGGATGAGCTTTCAAACAGAAGGTCATTGTGAAATATTTTAGTTGGATGTTATGCGAGAGGCAGTTCACCGCAGAGGCGCAGAGGACGCAGAGGGGGCGCAGAGAGTTGAATTCTCTCTGCGCTAACTCTGCGTCCTCTGCGCCTCTGCGGTGAATCATTCTTTCATCAAACACAGCTCAGAGCGAAACCCGTCAGCCAAAGTAATCAACGGTTAACATGATTATGTTGCACCCTTCACTCAGAGGCGCGCGCGCGTGCATCTTCGATGCGGGCGGGACGCTCGTTCACCCGGACTGGCCGCGGCTCGCCGCGTTCGCGGAGACGGCGGCGCGACGAGTCCTCGCGCCGGAAGAGATGCGGCGCGCGATGGGAGACGTGCTGAAGGCCGTCGGCGAGGAGATGCAGAAGAACCCTTCGACTCCAGCCGACGAGCGCAAGCGTCACTGGGTGTTCCGTCGCATGTACCTCGCGCTCGGCGTAGAAGAGTCGGCGTGTGAGCAGGTCGTCGAGCAGCTCGACGCGGCGCACCTTGAGCGTCATCTTTGGTGCGGGCTAGACCCCGACGCGCCGCGAGTGCTGGAAGAGTTAAGGCGCGAAGGGCTGCGCGTCGCCGTCATCTCGAACACGGAGGATGGAAGGCTTCGGGATTCACTTGAGGCGGCGCGGATAGCTGATCTGTTCGACCTGCTCGTTGACTCGCACCTCGTCGGATGCCGCAAGCCTGATGAGGCGATATTCCGGCTCGCGCTCGATGAACTCGGCGTCGAGGCGGGCGAGGCCGCGTTCGTCGGCGACTCTTACGCGCACGACGCGCTCGCGGCGCGGGCAGCGGGGCTTCGCGCGATACTTCTCGACCCGCTCGATCTGCACCCCGAAAGCGTCTGCCCGCGCATACGGGGCCTGAGCGATTTGATTCGGGGCGGGGTTTGAAAATAGAATCTCGGTTCTCTCGTTCGTTAATTCCGGCTTCCCGTTAACACAAATGCAGACGCTCGATCTGGTCATCATCTTCGGCTACCTCGTCGGCATAACGCTGTTCGGCATCTGGTTCGCGGGCAAGCAGGAGACGACCGAGGACTATTTCGTCGGCGACCGCAGCGTGCCGTGGTGGGCCATCGCCGCCTCAATCGTCGCCACGGAGACCTCGACCATCACGTTCATCAGCGTGCCCGGCGTTGCGTTCGCGCGCGGAGGGAATTTCCAGTTCCTCCAGCTCGTCTTCGGCTACATGCTCGGTCGCATAGTCATCTCGCTCCTTTTCATCCCGTCCTACTTTCGCGGAGAGCTGCTGACCGTATATCAACTGCTCGAACGTCGCTTCGGCGGTCGCATCAAGATGCTCGCGGCTGCGCTGTTCGTCATCATGCGGAACATCGCGGACGGCATCAGGCTGCTTCTGACGGCAATCGTGCTCGCAGCCGTCTACACGGCCTTCCAGCCGCAGGCGGGCGTGACGACCGTTACGATTGCTTCCATCGTCCTGCTCGGCGTCGTGATGATCGTCTTCACTTACTACGGAGGGATGGAGGCGGTCATCTGGGTCGAGGTCGTGCAGCTCGGAATCTATCTCGCGGGCGCGCTCGCGGCGGCTGTTGTCATCGCGTCCGCGATTGGCGGCGGCTTCGGCTCAGCGGTCTCGCTCGGCGAGCAGTTCGGCAAGTTCGACGTGATTGACTTCGGGATTAGACAGACGAGCTACACATTCTCGCTGCCGCTGACGGAGAGCGCGCTCAATTTTTCTCTGCCGATTGATTTGACGAAGACCTACACGTTCTTTGCGGGACTCATAGGCGGCTGCTTCCTTACGATGAGCACGCACGGCACGGATCAATATCTCGTGCAGCGATACCTCTGCACCGACAGGCCGCGACGAGCGGCGGCGGCGCTGCTTTCGAGCGGCGCGGTCGTGCTGGCGCAGTTCATAGGCTTCCTCTTCATCGGCGTGCTTCTGTTCGCCTACTACCAGCCGCAAGCAGACCCTATCTACACGAATTTCGCGGAAGCCTGCGCGCACGCTCGCCCCGCCGACGCCGCGCGATGTCTTTCCGACCCCGCGTTCGCGCAAGGAGCGAGCGCGACATTCCCGTTCGCGGGCGGCGACCGCGTGTTCCCGGATTTCATAACGAAGCACATGCCTTCGGGACTGGCCGGACTCGTCGTCGCGGCCATCTTCGCTGCCGCGCTCTCTTCGTCTCTGAACTCGATTGCGGCGACGGCGGTCAACGATCTCTACAAACCTTTCAGGCCGAAGCGGACGGACAGACACTATCTTCGCGTCTCGCACTGGCTGACGCTCGCGTGGGGCGTCGTGCAAATCTCCGTGGCCGTCGTCGCGATGAACTACGCAAGCTCCGCGCTCGACAAAGCTCTGTCGGTCGCGTCGCTCATCAACGGGCCTGTGCTTGGAGTCTTCCTCGTCGGCACGTTCCTGCGTCGCGTGAGCGAGCCGCCCGCGCTCATCGGCATGGTCGCGAGCCTCGTCGTCATGCTCTACGTGCGCTTCTACACCCCGATTGCGTTCACTTGGTTCGTGCTGCTCGGAAGCGCGGTGACGTTCTTCGTCGCGTGGCTCGCGAGCTACGCGTTCACGCCCGCGCCCGCCGACAGGCGCGACGAGCTTGCGCCCGGCGCGGCAGACTGAGGATTGTGAATTGAGAGTATTTCAGATGAGAAACATTAGACTACGCCCCGGCTTAAAATTTGAAACCGCGTTGATGTCTGTAGGGGCAGGGCTTGTCCCTGCCCGCGTTGATGCCGAAAATTCAAGGCAGACAAATTGGCGGGCGCGGCGGGCAGGGACAAGCCCTGCCCCTACAGCGATGAGGCGGAGCTTGTGGCTTCGCGCGTGTTGCATTCTTGCGTTGCTTGCTCTGTTGGCGTCGCTCGCGTCGCCAGACATGCGCGTCGCCGCGCAAGCGACTTCGACCGCGAAGCCGTACGCGCGCCAGCCGACGAAGGACGCGCTCAAGTGGGCCGACTCCGAACTCAAGCGCATGTCGCTTGATGAAAAAATCGGCCAGCTCATCTCGGTCGGCATCAACGCGCGCTTTCTAAATCAGGAGAGCGACGAGTTCAAGGAGCTTCGCCGTCAGGTCGAGAAGAATCACGTCGGCGGCATCATCCTCTTTCGCGGCCCCGTCTACGAGTCCGCGCACCTTGTCAACCGAATGCAACAGCTCGCGCGCGTGCCTCTGCTCATCTCCGCAGACCTCGAAGCGGGCGCGGGGATGCGCTTTGACGACACGATCAATCTGCCTTGGAACATGGCCGTCGGAGCGACCGGCAACCCCGACTACGCGCGGCGTCAGGGCGAGGTGACGGCGCGCGAGGCACGCGCACTCGGCGTGCAACAAGTCTTCGCGCCCGTCGCGGACGTTAACAACAACGCCGCCAACCCCGTCATCAACGTCCGCTCCTACGGCGAAGACCCCGCGGAGGTGGCGCGCTTCGTCTCCGCGTTCGTCGAAGGCGCGCAGGGCGCGGGCGTCATCGCAACCGCAAAACACTTCCCCGGCCACGGCGACACGGCGATTGACTCGCACCGAGGACTGCCCGTCATCAACGTCGCGCGCGCGCGTCTTGATGCGGTCGAGCTTGTGCCTTTCCGCGCGGCCATCAAGGCGGGCGTGGGCGGCGTCATGTCGGCGCACATAGGGCTGCCGCAGGTTGACCCGACCGAGGTAAGCCCTCTGCCGCGCGACGCGATTCTGCGCCCCACGTACGCCGAGCAGGAAGTGTTCTCGGAGAACGCGGTGCTGCCCGGAACGCTCTCCCCCGTCGTGCTTGGCGGACTCCTGCGCCGCGACCTCAGCTTCGACGGCATCATCGTCACGGACGCGCTCGACATGAGCGGCCTGACGATCTACTTCAAGCAGGACGAGGCCGGCGTGCGCGCTCTGCTCGCGGGCGCGGACATGCTCTTAAAGCCCGGCGACGCGGACGCCGTCGTGCGCGGTCTGCGCGAGGCCGTTCGTAGCGGGCGAGTGACGGAGAAACGCATCGAAGAGTCGGCGCGCAAAATTCTCGCGGCGAAGTACGATCTCGGTCTGGTCAAACAGCGCACGACGCCGCTCGAAGAGATTGACCGGATCGTCGGGAGCGCGGACGCGCTGAAACTCGCCGACGAGGTCGCGTCACGCGCCATCACGCTCGTTCGCGACGACGCCAAACTCATCGCGCGCGACGAAGGCGCGGGCCTACGCCCCGGCGCGCGCATCTTCAACCTCGCGATAACGAACGGCGAAGACCGCTTCTTCATCGCCAACCAGTTCGTCTCGCAGTTGGCGCGTTTGGGGCGTCGCCCCGAAACGGTGGTGCTAGACTCGCGCTCGACGGACGAAGAGGTGAAAGACGCAATCGAGCGCGCGAAGAAAGCGGACGTGATCATAGCCTCGATGTACGGGCGCGTGCGTTCGGGCGCGGCGAACAGCGTCGGGCTTCCAGAGCAGGGCGCGAAGGTTTTGAACGCGCTGCTCGAAGCGAAGACGCCCGTCGTCGGCGTCAGCTTCGGCAACCCGTACCTTCTGCAAAATTTCCCGAAGCTGCAAACATACGTCGTGGCCTACGGCGACATGCCCAGCCTGCAACGCGCCGCCGCGCGCGCGATGTTGGGGCGCGCGGACATCACGGGCCGCCTCCCGATCTCGCTCCCCGGCCTCTACGCGCGCGGCACGGGGATTCAGTTGAAGGCTTCAACGAATAATGCAGAATCGAGGAGCGGAGCAAATTGAAGCGTTCTCGCTGGGAGCGCGGGCATCCCTGCCCGCTAAAGCGTGCTACTGCACGCTTCAAACCTTTTACTAGCGCGCAAGATTGAGCATGAAGGAGATGCTGTTCGCGCTGTCGCGCTCAAGGCGGGCAGGGATGCCCGCGCTCCCAGCTTAGAGTTGGCATAAAATAAATGACGCATCGTGTAACAGTAGCAACTCTTTTGACTTTCGCGCTCGCCGCGCAGGCACTCGCGGCTACGCTTCCAACCGTTCAGCCCTTGAAGGTGGGCATGAGCGCGGGGCAGCTCGCGTACATTGACGCCGCCGTCAACCAATCAATCGAGAGGAAAGAGTTGCCGGGCGCGGTCGTGCTGGTGGCGCGTCGGGGCGGCGTCGTGTGGCGGAAGGCTTACGGCTCGCGAGCATTAGTCCCGCAGCGCGAGGCGATGACAGCGGACACGATTTTCGACGTTGCCAGTTTGACGAAGATAGTCGCGACGGCGACGAGCGTGATGATTCTGGTCGAGCGCGGACGGATTCGCCTGAGCGACCCCGTCACGCTTCACATACCGGAGCTGAAAGGCGAAGGAAGGGACAAGATCACGGTCGAGCAACTGCTCACGCACCGCGCGGGCTACGCGCCCGACTTCGATCTCGGCGAACGGTGGTCGGGCCACGACGAGATGCTCAAACGTCTCTACAGCGAGCCGCTTCGCAACGCGCCGGGCGCGCGATTCGTCTACAGCGACATCAGCTTCATCACGCTCGGCGAGATAGTCCGCCGCGTTTCGGGCCAGCCGCTCGACGAGTTCGCGCGCAAAAATATCTACGAGCCGCTCGACATGAAGGATACGGGCTTTCGTCCGCGCGCAGAATTGCTCCCGCGCGTTGCGCCGACCGAGAGCGTGCGCGGGATGAAAAGTTATCTCGGCGGCACGGGCGAGCAGGGGACTGAAGGCGAGCGCATGCTGCGCGGCGAGGTTCACGACCCGACTTCTAATCGTATGGGCGGCGTCGCGGGGCACGCCGGCCTGTTCTCGACGGCGGACGACCTTGCCGTCTTCTGCCAGATGATTTTGAACGGAGGCGAGCTGAACGGCGTCCGCATCCTTAGCCCGCTCGGCGTCGCAGAGATGATGCGCCCGCGTCAGGTGTCGGAAGACGGCGGCGCGCGCGGCCTCGGCTGGGACATCAACACGAGTTTTTCGACGAACCGCGGCGACCTCTTCCCCGTCGGCTCGTTCGGCCACACGGGCTTTACGGGCACGTCCGTCTGGATTGACCCGGCGAGCGAGACTTTCGTCGTCTTCCTCTCGAACCGAGTCCACCCGGACGGCAAGGGCGACGTGAGTTCTTTGCGCTCGCGCGTCGCGAACATAGCCGCAAGCGCGGTCACGGATGCCTCCGCCGTCGCGCGCGCGCGTCTCGAACAGAGCAGGTACATCGGGGACATGCTCGCGGGCATTGCGCGCTTCACGGTCTCTTCGGGCAACGCACAAGCGGGCGAGGCCGCCGCACTGCTCACGCCGTCGGACGCCGAAGTCCTGAGCGGCGTTGACGTGCTTGAGCGCGACAATTTCAAACAGCTACAGGGTCTGCGCGTCGGGCTGATTACGAACCACACGGGGCGCAACCGGCGCGGGCGTCAGACGATTGACGTTCTTCGTGAGGCTCCGGGTGTGAAGCTCACAAAGCTCTTCTCGCCTGAGCATGGCATACGCGGCGCGCTCGACGATAAAGTGTCGGACACGACGGACGAGAAGACGGGCCTGCCGGTCTTCTCGCTCTACGGCGAGACGCGACGCCCGAAGCCCGAACATTTGAAAGACCTCGACGCGCTCGTCTTCGACATACAGGACATAGGCACGCGCTTCTACACGTACATCTCGACGATGGGCTACGCGATGGAAGAGGCTGCAAAGGCGAAACTGCCGCTCTACGTGCTAGACCGGCCCAACCCGATTAACGGCGAGGGCGTCGAGGGGCCAATCGCCGATGCCGACAAGCTCTCGTTCATTTCGTATCACACAATCCCCGTCCGCCACGGCATGACGGTGGGCGAGCTTGCCCGACTCTTCAACGAGGAGCGTAAGATAGGGTGCGATTTGCGCGTCGTGAAGTTGGAGAACTGGCGGCGCGGTATGTGGCTCGACGCGACGGGGCAGACTTGGGTGAACCCTTCGCCGAACATGCGGAGTTTGACGGAAGCGACGCTGTATCCCGGCGTAGGGCTTCTTGAGACGACGAACGTCTCGGTCGGGCGCGGAACGGACACGCCTTTCGAGCTTATCGGCGCACCGTGGCTCGACGGCCAGAAGCTCGCCGCTTACCTGAACGCGCGAGGACTTGCGGGCGTGCGCTTCGTGCCCACGCGCTTCACGCCGCGCGCGTCCGTCTTCAAGGATCAGGAGTGCGGCGGCGTCAACGTAATCGTCACAGACCGCGCGCGCTTTCGGCCCGTGCGCGCGGGACTGGAAATCGCGGTCGCGCTCCGCCGGCTCTACCCGGAGGATTGGAAGGTTGATACATACGCGCGCCTTCTAAATAACGCCGACACGCTTGAGCGCGTCAAGCGCGCCGACGCGCCCGAAGAGATCGAGCGCGCGTGGCAGACGCGGCTCGCGGAGTTCCGCCGCGCACGCGCGCGCGTGCTACTCTACCGCTGATAAATGAGGACTAGATCATTTTTAAGGTGGGTGTGAAGGTATGGGCGATTCACCGCAGAGGCGCAGAGGGCGCGGAGGAAGCGCAGAGAGGTTGAGTATTTCTCTGCGCTTCCTCCGCGCCCTCTGCGCCTCTGCGGTGAGCTTATTTTGCTGTCCATTAACGTAGAAAGCTACAAGGAGTTAGCTCATGACGAAAATACTACGAGGAGTCGTTTTTTGTTCACTGATTCTTGCCGCGCCGAAAATCGCGCTGGCGTGGCACGACAACGGCCACATGCTCGTCGCGCAGATCGCGTACTTGAAGCTGACGCCGGAGGCGAAGGCGAAGGTTGACAGCCTGCTCGTCACGCCGCAGGGCAGGCGACCGCTGATACATCTGTGCGCGGGCTACTACTCGGCGGAGACGTGCGAGAAGACCTACGACCCCGTGACCATCGCCGTCTGGATGGACGACTTTCGCGGCGACTCGCTGAACGATTCCTACGCGCCGTGGCACTACATCAACTTCCGCCCCTTCTTCGACGGCATCCCCGTGCGCTCGAACATAGGGGCGGAGCCTGAGAACGTCTTGTCGCGAATCAACTGGGCCATCAACTCGCTGCGTCAGGGGACTGGCCGCGCGCAGTCGGACGCGGAAGTCCTCGGCTTCCTCATCCACCTCGTCGGCGACGTTCACCAGCCCTTGCACGCGACGAC